>NZ_WBYR01000007.1:0-99651 GCF_013283315.1 Marinobacterium sp. xm-g-59
GGGCGTTAATCGCCACATCGTTGAAGGTGCTCAGGTTGTTCGCAGAGGTGATACGCACATCTACGTCCTGGCCCAGGCTGCCGTTAAAAACGGCATCGTTCTCGGCCAGACCGAGAACACGCAGATCATCAGTGTTGCGATCGCTGGCACCGACAATGTAGCTAAATGTCAGTGTATTGGTGTCAGAACCACCGGTGTAACGGGCAAACCCACCGTTACTCAGTACCAGTGTGGATACACCTTCAGAGGTATCCACATTAACCACACCGGTCATGCGCACGCTAAAGCTGAGCACTTCGCCCACTTTAAAGGCTTCGGTGTCATTATCGAGGTAACGGATCGACTCGATCTTCACATCGGCGAGGTTAACCACCTCGTCAACGTAGACGGTCTGATCGCCCAGTGACACAGAGGTTGCGCTGGGCAGTTCAGGCAGTGACAAAATCGCCGCATTGCCAGAAGCATCGGCGAGGAAAGAGCCGTTTGAGAGCAGCTCACCGAGCTGCAGGTCAGCGACATCCATGGTGTCAGTGACCGTAAAGGTAAAGTTGAGCTTCTTCGTGCCTGAACCTGACTCGTAGGAGGCGATGACATCGTCCAGTACTTCGCCGTTGCTCATAAGCGTCAGGGTTGGCAGCTTCGCGCCCGGTGTCACACCGACCGCTTCATCAAACACAACAGTCAGGGTGACTTTATCGCCAGGCAGGTAGTTACCGCTGACAACATCTACAGAGGCTACGCGCGGTGACACGAGGTCGTCAGCAATATCTTGCAGTGAGGTTTCAATAGTGACAGCAGCGCCAGCATTGGCAGTAGAAACGATCTGGCTATTAACACCTGAAGTGACAGTGGTCGCAGCGACAGAACCATCAGCGGCGAGAACTGATGCGCCATTTAAAGCAAAACCGGTGACTGACAGAGACGGGGTAGCGTTGTCAGTATCCGATACAAAGTAGTTGAATGTCAGTGTGGCGTCGTCGGTTTGACCGGCGTATGTCGCAATCGCGCCGTTAGACAACGAAAGAAAAGGCACAGCGCCGTTTGACACTGTGACACTGTCACTGAACGTTGCGCTGATAGGCACAACGGATCCGGAATTGTAGCGCGCTGATGGCACGCTGAAACCTGAAAGAAAAGTCATCTCTACCCCTAGATTTGCTCTTCGTTTAACTTCATTCGCCTCTGGCTAATAGTGACAACTAGTGACACCAATCCAACCAGGTTTGTCATTATACTGACAATTTGTCACTGATGTCAAACATGTCAGGTATTTTTTGTCACACTCGACTATGTATGACATGGGGTAGATATGCGGGGAACTACTTTAGGGCATAAAAAACCGCCCCGAGGGGCGGCTGTTGGATTCACGGATAACTGAATTACCAGTTGAACTCCCAGGTATCAACCTGTTGGGTTTCTGTGATGTGCGTCACCTTAAGCCCAAGCGAGACAGATCGATCTGACGATGCATCGTTGCCAGCCACATCGACACCGGCAAACGTGACTTCACCACTGGTAATGTCGCTTCCGGTTACTGCGTGGGTCGACACAACCACACCGTCGACGACTAACTCAAGCGAATCGCCTTCGGCTATATCGACAAGCTTAATGACGATATCAGGGGTAGCGTCCGCGTTAACACCACTGTCATCAACGGCGGCGTTAGTTCCGTTATATACAGTATTCGTACCGGTTATTATTTCCTTGAATACTGCATCTGCCGTGTCCGTAGGAGATGCGTCAGTATAGTCGATTGCACCGTTGAGTGGATTGAAGTCGGTCTCGCCGAGGAGTTCGCCCTCTAGGGTATAGGCTTTGACAATTAGGGAGTCGGTGACGAATTCGCCGGCCACAATCCAGGTGCTCGTGTCACTGTTGTAATCGTGTACAGAACCATCGATATCGACAAACGTCGTTTGATCGTAATCGTAGTAAGATTTTGCGGTGTTATTGCTGTCCACGCCCGTAAGTTGGCCCAACACCAAATCAAACACTAACGAGCCACCTTTCAGATCATCAAGCGACACTCCATTGGAGGTCGCTAGATCAAAGACTAGAGTATCGCTTTGTGTCGCATCCGTGCCCGAAGTAAACGTGGCGACAATCTCATCTGTGCCTACCTTCGTGACATTAATTTCTGTGTTGGCGGGAATGATCAGTTGTTCGCTGTAGCTCAGCGTAAAGCTTGTTGTTTCTAGCTCCACTGTCTCGACAGTGGGTTGAATATTGTTAAATGACCACTCTCCTGCAACATCAATCGCTGAAAAAATGAGATCGGCGTTACCGCCGGCGCCAGTCAATGTAACGCCGTCATCGAGGACGATGGCGTGAACCGAGACTGTTCCAACAAAGTCAGTATCCATGGGCTGTGTCACCTGGAACAACAAACTGCTGGCATCATTTGGGTCGACCGATTGCAGTGCGGCGTTGAGTTCTTTCACCACTGGATTACCCAATGAATCAGCCCCAGTCAGGTGTAGTACAGCCTTGACCCCTTGTACATCAGACGGGGTCACCGGCTTATCGAAGGTGACTTGTAATGGCAATGTAGCACCCTGCAAGGGCGAAACATTCCATTCGGCACTGATCACTTGCGCAGCATTTGGAGCAACATCGGACACAGCGACAGTCAATGTTTTGTCTGAAAATTCATCACCATTGCTTGCGCGAAGAGTAAAGCTGAAACCATTGCTCGCATTGCTCTCGTAATCTAAGTTCTCCAGCGCGGTAATTGCACCCGAACTTGAATCAACTGAGAAAGGCACGGTGATAATTGGCTCGTCATTCACATCGAGCTCTGAATTCTCAACGATCGAATACTCAATAGTTCCGTTAACGCCAGATGCCAGCGTTGCGATACTTGGCTGGAAGGTTGTCCCGGCCAGAACTTCTGGGGTCTCAATATTTTCTAGCGCTGAATCAAACACTGGATTGGTGCCGTCATCCAGTACAGCGACCGTTAACGGAAGGTCCTTGGGAACGCCCTGCTCATCGGTTGCACGAATTCGGAAGTTGAGCGTAGACAGCGTTTCATAATCGAAAGTCACGTCATCTTTGAATACAAGATCCCAGTACTCCGGCGAATCTGCATTCTGCGTGATGGTAAAGAAGTCAACGGATCCGTCTAACAGAGTCAAAACTGCAGCGGGATCATCAACGCGCAACTCCCAAGCATAAGCCGAAAGATCTGTATTCTCTTCAACTGTCGCAAGACTCAAGCGCATTTCGGAGAGTTCGATACTCTGCCACTCACCAGTGGCGATATTTCGCTCTTTCAGGGCAACGAAGTTAGCTGCGGTACCGCTCTCATTGACATCCAAGCGCACATTTTGAGTAGCCGTTTTACCGTCTGCTCCAGTGGCGATAAGCGTGAAGGTATAGACGCTCTTTAGATCGTAATCTGGTGATGCATTGATACTGACGTCACCGGTATCTGGGTCGACGGTCAGGAGTTGGAAGTCACCGGTACGTGCTAGCGAGAATACAACTTGATCCGACACATCACGCTGACTATCGTCATCATAGATGTCAGTAACTGTGCCCGGACTGTAGACCAGCGCGCCCGCTTCCACATACTCCTCAACCACACGCACAGCATCGTAGTCATCCTCAGCAGTACCATCATCTTGGAATTGAGGTGCGCTCTCATCCAGGTTACCGATATGAGCTGCAATGCTGGCTGTTCCGCCGATATTACCTGCCGCATCGACGGCATTTACCGTCAGGGTTATCTCTTTCGTATCCTGATCAACCAACCGATCTTGAACCAAGGATTCGAAGTCAAATTGCCATAAGCCGCTGACTGCGTCTTGGCGGATACTGACACCGCCGGTATCAGGGTTAATTTGGAAATATTGCTGATCTTCGGCGCTCAGTTCGTATGTGATTGATGAGGTATCGTCCGACTGAGCGATGAAGAACAGAGTGGACTGATAAGGCTGATTCTCCAGTAATTCAATCAGACCACCAGTGATCTCATCGCCATTGGAATCAACAAAGATAGGAGCCGTAGGCGGCGTCGAGTCAAAAGTAAACACACCGCTTTTCGTCGGCACACCAATAATTAGGTCACCGGCTGAGTCCAGCATTCTTATGCTGTAGTTGATATTGGTGTTATCTAGCTGCGCGGATTGGAGTGCGGTTAAGGCGGTCAGATCGAAAGTTGAACTGCCCAGATACCCCGCACTGGTAACGCTCGTATCGATTGATGCAACGAGAGAATCATATCCATCCAAGGTAAATTCAATTTTTGCGCCAGCCGGCGACGCAAAGCTGAGAATAGAGAACTCTGCATCAGGACGCAGCACCCCTTCAGTTGTATCCACACCCAGAATTGAGGCACCTACGTTGTAGGTGACCGTGGTCATCTCATCAACCGGTGAATACTGGGGAATCTCATTACCCGCAAGATCACTGACTACCAGTGTGTCGAGGAAAACCGCGTCCGGGGCAATGTTCAGCGTTGTATCGTCAACAGTGACACCCTGCACCACGAATGTTAGTTCTGAGGTGACACCGGTTGTGTCGGCTGGAACTACCAGGGCTGCTTGATTCGGCTCACCAACTAGATTGGATAACTGCAGATAGCTGGCGTCTGTTTGAGCAACTAGCGTAGTCCAGTCGATAGTTGCACTGGCATCCAACTTAGCGACTACTGTGACGTCTGCTTGGTCATTTTCATCAATGACATAGCTGACCAGCATCTCGGAAAAATAAGGGAGACTGGTGTCGATCGTGTAATTTCGATCCAGAAAAAGAGAAACCTGATCTCCGGTGTTACCCGCCGCGTCAGACACCCGGAACTTCACAGTGGTATCACTGTTGAGATTCGCATCGCTAAAGCTCACAGCAGTAGAACTGATAGCAGTTGCGGCGACCTGGCTCCATGCAGCACCATTCCAGTACTCTAGAATTTCACCAGTAGCCAAGGCTGCCGAGAGTGTCGCACTGATTGTGAGGCCATCTACATCATTGGTGATGAAATCGCCTTGTACCCCCGAGTCATCACTGATAGTTATCGCAGTGACAGCCGTCGTGGGTGCTGTGGTATCCAGCGTGAAAGTAAGGCTCTGACTGGCAGAGACATTCCCGGCAACATCAGTCTGTCGAACCTCAACAACATAAGCTCCATCGGCCGAACCGTCGGTTGCCGGAGCGGTGTAGGTTTCACTCCACGAACTGAACGCCCCCGCATCCTTCTGCACTCGATATTCAACAATAGCGCCTGATTCTGCATTTGCTGGTGCAGTAATAGCGCCAGAGTTAGTTACTGCATCTGAATCATTGCCGGAGACACCGTTGGTACTGTCAACAGCCAAAGTTGCGTTTGGTGTAGCTACAGCCGTGTCGATGGTAATTAACTGCGAATCCACAGTTCCCGCCGTTCCGGCTGAATTCACAACCCGCATCTGTACTGTCGCTGTAGACGTTAAACTTGAGGCATCGTAGCTAACTGCAGTACCTGTTACTGAATCGCTGATATCAGTCCAGTCTGTACCGTTAGTTGAGAACTCAAGACGCTGGCCCGTTGCCAGCGCGGCATCAAGTGTCGCGGTGATGGTTAGACCGTCGTCGTCGCTGGTGATGAAGTCTGGAGTGGACGGTATTCCGGCTTTGACATTAAGAGCAGAAACGTCAATATCTGTCGCAGTTGGGCGAACCAATATCTCACTACCGGAACTGTAGAATTCATCTATCCCTACTGCAGCTTTCCACGTAGTTAACGCTGCGGGCTCGGGATTTCCTCCTCTGAAGGTCTGCAAAATCTGATATTGCAGAGTATAGATCGAATCACCCGGAGCCGGTACCGCAAAATCAGAGGTGTAAGTGGCTCCATTTAACTCCAATGTTAAGTAGTCACCAACCTGTACCGAGCTAATATCAATTAATACGTCCCCTTGCTGTCGATTGGGGTCAGTACTAACTGCAACAGCTAAATCTGCCATAGGCGGATATGCTGAGGTGTCATCCGAAATCGCATCGATCGTAACCGATGGAACTGGCAGAAGAGCGGCTAATTCCGCCGGCGTATCTGCGGCATTAACGCCGGCTGACACTGCCGCGGCGTTTAGCGCAGCAACTTCAGCGACAGCGACAGTACGGCCCAAGCCTATGGCGTTGTAATCATCGGCATCCGGTGCAGCACTGCCCTGATCGTCGATGTAATCCAAAACTACCTGCATCGCTGTCAATTTGGCGTGTGCCGCATCGAGCGCTGCCTGAATAGCCGATGCACTAAGCGTTCCGGTTATCCCACTGACAATCTCATTCGCAAGAGAAACAAGCTCTTGCGTCAAAGGCAGATCAGAAGATCCGTCGTTGTAGGTGTCTATGCCAAGAGCGAGATATCCAGTGAACGCGGGTAACTGAACCGTCGACATAGCCGTAGGATTTAACGCCTCAATAATAATGTTGAGGGATTGTACTCCCCAAACACCGGCGCTATCGATAATGTCCTTGCCAGCATTTGGTACGGACGGAGATGATTGATAATACTGCTCTCCTGAGTATCGTTCCGACACTACATAATCGGTTAAGCCAGCACTAGTCCATGCGTTTGGCAAACCGTTGAAAGCGTCGACAATTGCGTACAGACCGCCGTCAAAAGCTGGATTATCCTCATTTCCAGAAACCGACGTGTTCAAGTCAGTCGTATCAACTGAAATATCGGTACCAGTACCTCCCCTAATTGCTAGCGCAAAACGAGCACCATTAATCGTCGCATAGCGGTAGGTCACATTCGGACCTGAGCTTGGGTAAGGGTTAACATTTCCATTGACGTCTTCTTTGAAAATGTTCTGTGCTTCAGCCAAGGTCAAACCATCATTAGATCTTCCAACAGCGTTATCCCCGTTTCGGTCGAGCAAGTAATAGACTCGCCCACCATCAACGGTCACTGGCAAGATAAGATTGCCCAAACTACCCATATCAAATGTCGACGGTACGGGAGGTGTAACAAACTCTTCAAAGGCCTCCAGCGCGAGCGCAGCCGGCGTAATTGCAACGTTATTGGATAGCGTCACACTAGTTAGGCTATCTGAGTTCCCAGCCACATCAGTGAATTGGAAGTCCACCGTAACATCGCCACCAGCTGCCACTTCGGTATCGCCTGCCGAGACGATGTAGGTAGCTGAATAGGTACCATTACCGTTGTCCGTAACACCTTCTAGCGTTACACCATTGAACTTGGCTGCTGAGAACGTAATTCCAGTTTCGCCGCTCGCGGATGTAAGAGTAATTGCCACCGAGTCACCCACGCCGTAGGTTCCTGGAGCTACGCTCACCGACAGGTCAACTGCAGTATCTAGCGTCAGATTAATCATTTGCGTCGCGGTATTACCCGCAGCGTCAGTGTGCTTCACCTCAACCTTATAGCTGCCATTTGTGGTTGGCGCAGTGTAGGTACCAGCCCAGTCAGAGACAACACTGTCATCAGCTGCATTCAAAATGCGGTACTGCAGTGTATCCGAACCTGTATTTGTGGGTGCTGTAATGCCCGCCGTATCGGTTATGCCATCTGTCGCGCTGCTACCGCTGTCGGTGGTGATAAGCGCATCAGGCATTGGGATCGTTGAATCATATTCAAACGTGATTGTCTGAACTGTAGAAATGTTGCCCGCTTCGTCGGTCTGACGTACTTCTACTTTGTAGTTACCATCAGTTGTCGGCGCTATGTAGCTAGTCGACCAATCCGTCACGACAGCATCGGAGTTGTCAGCATCAAGCACACGGTATTCAACTACCGCCTGCGTCTCAGCATTGGTAGGCGCAGTGATAGCCGCACTATTTGTAAGGCTGTCATTCGCAGTACCTGAATCGCTTGTCAGCGCCGCATCGGTGGTAGCAGGAGGTGTGGTATCCAACACAAAGCTGGAAGTTGCTGCAGTACTTACGTTGCCTGCATCATCTGTCGCTACTACAGATACGGTGATCCTACCGTCGGTTAGCTGCGTCAAATCTGCAGAGGACAACTGTACAAATTGACCTCCGCCAGTTGCTGTCAGCGTTTTCTCAACTTCGTTGGAACCATTAGTGAAGGTTAAAGTGATCTCTGTGCCCTCTTCCGCAGAGACGTTGTAGAGACCCTCAGTTGCATTCAACGACGTGATCTCAGTTTCGGTCAATGCACCGGAAACAGCCCCATTAACCGCAAGACTTGGCGCATCTGGAACGACTGTATCAATCACAACAGGTTTCCCGGTTGGTACCGTCTCTTCACCCAGGGCATTACGAATCTTCAGTGTGATCGCCGCAGACTGGGTCAGCGTTGGATCAAGGTACGAGACAGACGTACCTGATACGCTAGAGCTAATGTCGACCCACTCACCTGCACCATTGAAGTACATAAGCTTGTGACCGGCAGCTAGTTCGGCGCTCAGAGTCGCCTTCACGGTCAAACCAGAAGTCTGGTTTACAATGAAATCACTCTCGGAGAAATCGGTGCTAATTACACCACCTAGTTCAATTTTGAAACCTGTGGTGGACATGTCAGCGCCGTCTCGGTCTCGGACATACAGGTTTCTAATCGAACCCGAGCTCGAATTGCTAGCTTGATAGCCGGCTGCGTAGATCTTTGCATTCAGCTGATTGTAAATATCGATGTAACTCGCATCACCGTTCCAAGTCGTATCGAATGTTGCAATTACTCCGTTTGAGTCACTTACCGTATACGTGCCAGAGCCAAAATCTTCGTAGTCAAAATAGATCGTATCGGAACTCGTGCTAACGCGAGTGTCGGATGGTCCAATCTCTCCAGATACATTTTCAGTGACCGTGTAACCAAGACTATCGAAGGTAATTGCCTGAGTCGGTGTTACTGGTTTCACCTCCTGCAATGCCACCGTCACATCAGTAGTATTGTTGAAGCTATCCGTGAATCCGGCTGTCACGGAGATAGTCTCAGTACCCGCAAACTTCGCATTTACCGCGGTGTAGGTGTCCATGTTATTGGCTGTCGACTTCGTAAAGTACGCAGCAAGCTCGGTATCGGTCAGTGCTGTTCCGTCAACCTTCACAACAACATCGGCATTCTCAGTTACCGTAAAGCCGTCATCATATGAGGCGTCACCTAAATTCACTACTGCGGTCAGAACTGGGGCATCAGGTGCCGTGGTATCCAGAATTCCTGTACCCGCCAGCTCGGTGGATGCGTAACCCAGGTTACCCGCCGCATCCTTAAGTGCGGCAGTAATAGAAAGGGTTTCGGTACCATCGAATGCATCGGTAATCGCCGTCGCGGTGTAGGTACCTGCAGGGCTTTCAATGATGTCAAAACTATCGGTAATGTCGGTTGAACCATCCATCAACACCACGGCTGCGGAGTGTTCGCCAACGATCGTGAGCACATTGCCGTCACTTGAAAGGGTCGGCTGGTTAGGACGATCGGCATCCAAGCTAAAGCTTGCAATATCAGAGCTGGTGGTTTGGTTGCCGGCCAGGTCGGTGGAGATCACCGATACTGTTATCGTGCCTGTGCCAAGGTTGTTTACATCCCCAGCCGTCAATACCAACTTCTGCGCGCTGCCATCATTGGCTGACAGTGTCTTCGTAACCGAAGTGCTGCTAGATGCATCACTTGTTAGGGTTACTTCGAGCGTTTCACCCTGCCCGCCTTGAACGGTAATGACACCTTCAGGAGCTGTGGCTTCTACGACACTTGCTGCATCATCGCTTATCGCCACTGGAATGACTACTGCGGGAGCAGACGGATCTGTGGTGTCGACTACGATATCCTGTGAGGCTGTTGCGCTGGCCTCACCAGAAAGATCCTTCACACGGATTTCGAGTGTGTAGGTCGCATCTGCGCTAAACGCAGTTGAACCGAATGCGATAGCGGTGCCGGTAATAAAGTCATCGGCAATCTGAGTCCAGGCACCATCATCAATACGGTACTCGGCCAACTGCCAAGCTTTCAGTTCAGCGCTCAGCGTTGCAGAGATCGTTTGAGCGCCGGTATGCGACGTGATGAAGTCAGTAGCAGAACCACCCGCATTATCAGCATCAAACGTATCCATGCTAATAGCGTCGATGCTAGCGACCGTCGGCAGTGGCTCAGCCACAAGGTCTACGAGGCTTTGAACGGCTGACTCAGTGAGCGTTGCTAGATCTTCACCGCTGTCCGTACCAATTGAGCTGTGCGCCAGAATTGCGTTCGCTACAGCGACATGACGCTCCTCCAGCGTTACCGCAGGTGAGCCAAAGGCGGTTATACCTGCATCTTGGTATTGCGCCAGCGACGGTGCAGCGACATCGACACCATCGGCTTGCGCGTACTCAGCGATTGCAGCTAGGGCTAATAGATGATACGAGCCTGTGGTGATCAGACCTTGGATATCGGTGAAACTGGTGTAAGTTCCTGACGCAGCATTTAGTTGCTGCAACAGAGCAGGAATTAGCTGATCCGTGATACGCGAGCCATCACTCAGTTCAAGGCCAGCTTCACGCAGATCATCGACATCAGGCGGAGTGTTGTTGCTGTCGGCAATATAGGCAGCGATTTTCGTCAGCGCGGTTGTCTGAGCCGTCATCACGGATGACGCAATTGCCGCGATCTCAGACAGATCTTCAACATTGCTTAGATCCGTTTCAGCGCCGAGGGCTTCGTTGAACAGCCTCAAGTTAGATGCATCGATGCTCAAGCCAAGCACCGCTGTATCGGTCTCTGACAACAAGACATCGGCTTCGTCATTGATCTTGCCTATTAGGCGATCTGTTACTGCAGTGAGTGCAGCGATCTGTGCCACTGTGGACACATCATTCTCATCCAGACCCGCAACGATCTCGCTGACGAGGTCGGCTTGCAGATCGGCCTGCGCATTATCTGCACGTAGGGTCACACCAACTCTGGTCAGATCTGTTGCAGCGATTGCGCCACTATCGATTGCTGCAACATCCAGAATGGTCTCCATGCTATCGAAAACAGCCTGGATTGACTCGCCCGTGGTCAGCGTCTCATTGGTTGATTTCAGGGCTGAGAGTACCGCATCCTCGCGGCCTGCAGTGACATCTAGACCCACATCTACAAATGTCTGGGCCCCCATAGCACTAGTATCAGCCTCTGCATCGCCTGCTGCAGCAATCAGCTGCCCATGAGTGGTGATGGCTATCGCCATCAAACTCTGGAGCGACGCCAGATCAGATACAGCACTCAGGTCTGTCTGCTGTTCAAGTACTGCCTGCAATGTGGAGAGGTTATCGGCAGTGATGTTGGTGACACCTAGATCTTCCAAATCGCTCTGAGCGATATCAGCTGTGCCTGCCACATTTGCAAACAGTGCCGTGGTAAGCGACAACAGTTCGTTAATATCAGCAACGCTTGCAAAGTCAGACTCATCCGCAGCCGCGAGAAGATCACTCACTAGGGTGAGCTGCACAGTTTGCGCTGTTAGATCAGCAACCGGTGTCAAACCAATGGCAGTCAGCATTTGCGCTGAAACGGCTCCTGTATCGCTGTCTGCGATATCCAACAGGCTATTAATCGCATCAACAGCGGCTTGGACGTTAGCAAGGGTTGTTGCACTGCTGGTGTTCTTCAATGCTGACAAAGTCACTGCCAGACGCGTGTCGTCTAGAGCGTCGATCCCCATGTTGGCAAAGGTTGTTGCAGTAAGCAGAGAGGTATCCGCACTGCTCTGCCCGGCAACAGCCGTGATGTCGGCGAAAGCTTGAACAGTGGTATTCAGTTTGCTCTGCAGTTCCGCCAGGGTTGAAACGGAGTCCACCGACCCAAGGTCGCTGAGCACCTTCTGTAGCGCCGGTAGGTTATCTGCGGTAGCTCCCTGAATACCCAAATCTAGGTACTCAGCGTCGGTCACCTGAATGTCAGTGTCACCGGCAGCACGTGTCAGAACGCGGTCGACAAGGTCAACCTCTACCTGCAGGTCAACAAGACGCGCAACATCGCTGAGCGAAAGTGTAGCTAAGAAATCTTGCAAGATAGCGACCTGAGCGGGTTGGGCACCGGCTGTCGCTGTCAATTCAACACCAATGTTGACGAGATCAGCCTCATCAAAACTTGGTGTACCGGACTGTGCTGTCGCTAGAATAGCGGTGTAGCTGTCGACAAGTGTCTGAACAGCAGCGAGGCCGGTCACCGTGTTACCAGTATTGGCCAGCGCGTCTTTAACGGCCAGAGCCATATCGTCCGCGGTTAGGCCCGTGATAGCGTCATCTGTGACGCCATCTACGCCCATTTCACTGAATGTCGCAGCATCAATAGCGGCTAACGCTGCGCTTGTATCCGATTGAGCTTGGGCTGTAGTTGTTAGCGCAACCACTGCATCAAAGGCATCAACCGCTGTCTCCAGCAGTGTTTCAAGGTTCGCGTATTGAACCACTGCAGCACTGCTGGTTTGATCAGCCAGCACCTTCAGCAGAACAGCACTTCGACTGTTGCCAGCGCTGTCGGCCAGCAGATCAGCAAACCCGAGTTGTGTTAGCTCCGCATCGGATATCGCGACGCTTTGCACATCGTTTGAATCTGCGAGTGATAGAACCTTCTCTACCGTGGCAACGTAGCTTTCGATCTTAGCGACTGTGTTTATCAGATTCGCCTGATCTGCCGCAGATTGTCCGTTTCCTACAGACGCAATAACCCCTTGCAACAGCGCTACCTGATCTTCTGAACGAGTCGCACTTAGGTTGGTGACTCCAATTATCTCAAACGCCTGTTCAAGTTCCGCAGCGCTTGGTTGAGCGCCGGTTGCGTAAACCGTGTTAAATACTTTGTTGTAGCTGCTGGCCAGGCTATCGATTTGAGCGTAGAGATCACCCTCAACTTCAAATCCATCGCGCACGCGCGCCAAGGAATCCAGTACTGCGCTGAGATTATCGGCACGCACTTCAGCCAAACCGATATCCGCAAATGCCTCGAGACCAGGTTCTGCCGCGTCAGCAGCCGACGAGTATGCGTGGATCAACGCAGATGCGGTGGTGACTTTGTTCACCAGCGCTTCGACGACGGCAACCGTCATCAGATCTATTGCGCCTAGTTCGGCATAACCGCTGGCGTTATTAGTGTCTGCGATGACTTGTAGCGTCGGATTACCCGAAGCATCGAGAACTTCAGCGCCTTCGCTATCAAGAACCTTCTCGTATCTTAGCGAGGTGTTGACGATGGTACTGCTTGCCGTGAACGTCGCTGTCCAGTTAATACCGTCGGTGCTGCTCCAGATTGGCGCACCCTCGGCAGCAGTGAAGTTACCGCCTACCAGTTCCAGTACGTCGTCTGGCAACTGCCCCACCCGCTCTGGGAAGCTGATCGTCACGACAGACGACTCCCCAGCCACCAACGCAGTTCTTGTGAATACAATGGTTGCCTGACCAAGCGTGTCAGCCAACTGATCAGCGAGTACGCGGTTGATCGCACCCATTTGGGTGTCATCAACGTTTTGAATATCCAGCGCTTCAAGCTGCGCTGTGGTAATACCTGAGGCTCCCTCTGGCGAACTCGTAAAAGTTGCCAAATCAGAGGTTGTTACCTGTACATAATCGCGGTTCAGACTGAGTGTGTCTGTCACCTCACCGACTCGCTCCCAAGTTGCAACCAGACTATCGCCTGATTCAGCCAAAGTGAGGGCAAATGGCAGATCGGCGTAGGCGTCCGCTGCCTGCAATTGCGCAAGCAGATCAGTGATGAGGTCGCCTTCGGACACATCTACCGTAAGTACAACATCACTAAACTCTAGACGGACTTGTCCTGGGGAAAGCTCAAATCCACTTTCAACAACAGTACCTGCAGGTGCGATTGCCTGTACAGCAAAGCTAGCAATATCGCCGCTCTGAACGACAGTCGAAGTGATTTCGCTGGCTGCAACAGTTTCAGTCAGGGTCGACTGGAAGGTTGAGTCGGGCTGAGGTCCAAAAGACTTGTAGAGCACTTGTACGTTGTTGCCGTCGGCAACCACGGTGTAGTTCTTAGCAGAATAACCAGGCTGCGCCTGAATTGCCGCGACCAGGTCACTGACGCTCGGGTTTACCACACCAGAGAGATCCAACGACAGTGCATCGCCACCAATATTGATCGCAAACACAGCGGGCTCTAGCGTGCCATCGGTGCTCACTGTCAGGCTTTGCTGCGCCTGAACCATGGCATCTGCCGTACCCGCTTGTAGCGCAGACAGATTCTTAACCGCTTCAGCTAGCGTGATAATTTTATCGCGGGTATCCACGGCGGTATCGCCATAGCGACCTGAGAGCCTGTCAAGAAGCTCATTCATTACAGCGCGCTCAGTAGCGGCAGTTGCAGGCAGAATATTATCGACGCTACCAATAATAAAGTCGTTGCGTGAAGAGCTCTCTGCGGGGTTACCCACCAAGTCAGCAGTGCTCGCTTGTACTTCGAATACTGCGCGAGGGTCATCAACCACAAAGGTAGGCTGGGGATCTTCGCTTTCGGCAGCAGCGACGGAGATCGCTTCGGTCAAATCTAACGACCATTCGAACTCAACGGTTCCATCTACAGTGTTGTAGGTGGCGCTATTGACAGTAAGCCCAGCGGGTAGCAGTGAATCGTTTATCACGACCGCGCCATCCACGATCTGCAGGAAGCTTGTGTCCAGCGAGTATTTGAAGCTATCGTCTAAGGAGTTGTTCAACAGCACATTGAGGTTGTCGCCTGGGCGAATACCCTCAATCGAGCCTTTTACAAGCAGGGGGGCGTCGCTTGAAGGCGCAGTAACCTCAGCAACTGGCGGCACGATGTCGACTGCTACTAGAATTGGGGCACTGAAGTCCGCCTCTTGCCATACCTGTGTTTCGCTTGCGGCTATTGCGAAGCTTACAGGGATACTATTGGCATCGCCTTGTAGCTCAATGATCTCCATCGGCACAGGCACCGAGATCGAGCCATCTTCAGCGATATGAGAGGCATCGATTACCACCTCAAAGATATTGGGCTGACCATCATGATCACCGCCAACGATATTACCCCAGCGCACAAAAATAGTGTCGCCAAGTTGAGCACCTTTAATCGGCAGCGTTGCTGTCTCGGCTTCCGCTAAGTTCAGACCAAAGCCCGAGGCTGCAGCGGCATCCATATAGGCCAGATCCATGAGATCGCGGTTTACGCCAACGGAATCGAGTGACTCGATGCTTGATGAAGCCTCGAGGGCTTCGACCAAAAGATCGGCACCGGCCTGTTGAATCGCAAAACCGGCTGTACCGTCGATGTTAGTGACAGGCTCAATCTGCTCTGCAAGCTCTGACAATGTTGCAGCAACAGAACCGCTGAGGCTGTCTCGCGCTGATAGCATGGCAAGCACTTGACCGTATTTAACAGATGCTTCGGAGACACCTTCTTCTCCTGGTTGTAGCAAGTCTAGGCCTGTATCCGCCTCAACTGCCGCAGCGTTTGTTACCGCTGGTGTAGTCGCAGTGATGTCATTTAAGCCAAAAATTGAACCAATACCTGCGTTGTACTGATCAACAGTTGCAACGTCGAGCTGAGCGTCAGGCCCATTGATCGCAAAGAATTTTGCAACGGCCAACTCAGTCAGAGGTGATACGGTCACGTCGACCGCACCCGGCCCAGTAACATTGAACATTGCACGAATAACGGTATCCAGGTCTTTCGCTTCACCGGTGTACTCGTCGATGTAATCAGGATCAGAATCCTCGTCGAGAACTTCAAGAATCACAGGTCCACGATAGCCCGCAGGGTAGGTTTCGCTTGGCGAGACTACGATGCTTGCTTTACCCGTTGCCGGGTCGATATTAATTACAACCCCATCTTCAAGAAGCGAATTACCCGCTTTGTCTAGCAGATCAATCTGAGCCGCGGAGTTGACGACGAGACCGAGCACGATCGATGGATTAAGCTCGAATGACTGAGTATCGACACGCTGCGTGTGACTGAGATCTGACTCAGAGAGGTTCTGAGCAAAATCGCCTAAGGCATCACTAGCGATGCTTACCTTCAGATCGGCATAGGTCAGATCGGGAATCTGAACGTCTACACTGAAGCGCGTCAGATCCATTTCACCCTGTTCATTGAGCTCAAAGCGGAAGTTCTCTGCTACTAACCCTGTATTCCAGCCGGGATCCGATTCAGTTGGCTGAGGCATCGCATGCAGGTTGCCATCAGAATCTTCGTAGGCACGAGGTGCAACCGAACTGCCGGGGATCTGAGCCAACTCGATCGAGAAGAAATCCAAAATCTCAGCTTCGTTATCAGCCACCAGCTGTGCAATTGCAGCAGTGTCCGATGGATCAATACTCTGGTCAGTCGCAAGAATCCAATCCATCACCTCTGAGAATTCAAAGGTGAAGCTAACGGCCTCTAGCGTGTTAACCACATCCTCACCGTCATCATTGGCAGTGAAGCTGTCGGTGGCAGCAGTAAGTTCCGGCGCTTGGGTATCGACCACCGCCGTGGTGTAGTTACGCTTATCGCTCACCATCTCAACAAGCGCGGGGTTACCGGCATCATCAGTCAGCACGGCTGACTGCTCTGCCAGACCGAGAACCTCTAGATCATCGCTGTTGATATCCCCCTCAGCGACGGTGTATTCAAATCGAAGGGTGTCTGTTCCATCTCCTTCGATGTAGTAAGCAAGCTGACCATTACTCAAGGTCAGTACTGGGCCATCGTAATCCTCATGACCTATTTGCGACTGAGTAACAGCGTTCAAGTCAACGTTGATGACAGAATCAAACGCCACTTCAAACGCAATCGTGGTGCCTGCTTGGTAGTAGCCGTCATTCGCTACATTAGTCGCAGCAGAGGCGCCCGTTGCGCTAGAAGTTGTCTCGACAATGCTGATTGTCTGCACGACCGGCGCATCCGTATCAACAACAACGAGGTTCGCCGATGTCAGAGACCCGCTCTTAATTCGGCTCACATCGAAGGCATTACCATCTAGGGCATTGCCGGCGGCATCCGCAATCACTCCGCCGTTCATCACTACGGCGTTAACTGCTAGCTCAGCTGCAGACTGGTGATTATCCAGTACGTCGTATCGGAACAGGAGTGTGTTCGAGTAACTGCCCGATACATAGCTGGCGACACCGCCATTCGACAGTGCCAAGGTAGGTCGGCCCGCCGTTGTATCGACTGAAACCCACTCAGTGGTATGCATTTTGATCCAGACTACATCACCGGTGTTGTACATGCCGATCTGTGCAGGATCCACCTCAGCGCTGTTGTACTGCGCCTCAATTGCACTGAAGCCAACAAGTGCCGGGCCCTCTGCGTCAACAATAACCGTGTTCTGTAGACGGTTAGACGATCCGAGCTGCGTTTGCGTCAGGTTACCCGCCTGATCAACAACCAATTTGTCATTCTCTAGGAAAGTGACAACCTGCAGGTCTCGGACCTGTGCATCACCCTCACTGAAGGTGTATTCAAAACGCCAGCTGTCAGTACCCGAGCCAGAGACGTAGGTCGCCGTCTCACCATTGGATAGTGTCAGCGTCGGCACTCGATCACTCGCCGGCTCATCGGCTCGATCCATTAGGGTCACCGCCTCAGAGAATTTAACGTCTAGGGCTAGCGTATCGCCGATAGCATAAGCACCGGCAACAGTTTCAATACCCTCGATGCGCGCGTTGACTGTATCAACAGGCTGAACCAGCACGTTAGAAGCAAGATTTGCGTTGAACGCCATATCAGCGACTGCACCATCAGCAACACGTACTTTTACCGGATCAGTGCTGTTGTCATTCGGTATAACAACGAAGCTGTACTCGCCTTCTGGCCGCCCGGAGTTATCAGGCGTTTCGAGACTGTCGAGATCAATCTCGCCGTTGAGAACATTGATCCAGCTGAAATCTTCAGGGGTGCCCGGGATGCTCGGTGCAATCGCAGAGTAACTAATCTCTCCCGTCTGCGCGTCGACTGTGCGTAACTGGACCGCTTCGGAGAAGTTGATAACGATACGGACTTCATCACCCTCACCGGCAATCCCTCGAAGGTCGGAGCGGATCTCTACCGTTGGGTAGGCACTGTCGAGTGTGTACGCAGCTTCCGCTGACGTTCCCAGACCATAATTTCCTGCCAGGTCCGACACCTGAGTCATATCAAGAGAGATAGACTGTTCACCAGCTTGAGTACCTTTGAGTGGTGTGAAACTACCCGTCCAGGTTACCCCGCCATCATCACTAGAGAGCGCGCCAAGCGAGCCATTTTCAAGATTGAAAAATTCGGGGCGCAGCTCTTTTACCGCTGCATCAAAGACGACTGTCAGCGTCGCCAACTCACCCGCACCGAGGGTCGCAGAGCCATCTGTATCTAGCAGGCTGATCTGCGTCACCTCTGGTCGCGAAAGATCGATCTGCACGCCACCCTGATCATCGGCTAGAGCGCCATCATTTGGCAGACTCAAATCGGCTGATTCACCCGCAACAACGCCGGTAAAACGGGCAAAGTTAGCGCGAAACTCATCGATTGCGAGCTGGGAAGCCTCGCCATCGGTTGCTCGTACTGTGTAACTGAAGACTAAGCGGTTTGGCGTTGAGGCTGCTGCATTGAATTGCGCAATTTCACCATTGCTCAGTTTCAGCTCTGGAGTACCCAGCGAATCGTCCATCGCAACGGGTTTGTTCCAACCCAACGCAATATCGATAATCTCGCCTGCCTGATAGTTCCCCGCGTTAACGGAGATGGTGTTGAAGTAAGGCGTTGCGGCATCAACGACGACATCAGAGCGGTACGATAAGCGGCTATTGTTACTCAGAATTGCCGGGTTAACTTCATTACCTGAGATATCTTTTAACAGCGCGCCGTTACCAATTAGAGCGTGGACATCGAGGTCTGAGGTGTCGAAATCGTTCGGTTGAAC
This sequence comes from Marinobacterium sp. xm-g-59, assembly GCF_013283315.1. Classification (NCBI taxonomy): domain Bacteria; kingdom Pseudomonadati; phylum Pseudomonadota; class Gammaproteobacteria; order Oceanospirillales; family Oceanospirillaceae; genus Marinobacterium; species Marinobacterium sp. xm-g-59. The sequence continues at coordinate 18,777 of NZ_WBYR01000007.1, forward strand.
GACATATTTAAACTTGAGGTAACGGCTCTCATCGCCGCTTACATACTCAGCGACCGCACCGTTACTGAGCGCTAAGATTGGACTCCCGTTGGTGAAGTCGACATAAACGTTTTCGCTGAACTGAACCGTCAAATCGACCTCATCACCCGCGAGATAAAGCTTATCCTCAGCCGCGGTGATGGTTACGATGACCGGCGCGACACTGTCGATCTCAACGGTTCGCAGATCTGCCAGATTGGTACCGGGCTCTATCTGAGCTTTCGCGGCATTACCGGCAAAATCAGTAATAACTGAATTGTTGCGTACCAGAGCGAGCACATTGAGTGCATCTACCTGATCGTTCTCAACGACTGTGTACTCAAACACCAGTGTGTCGCTCTCACTACCGCTGATATAGCTGGCCTCTTGGCCGTTGTTTAGAGCGAGGAACGGACGGAAGCCGGTCGATGTATCAACCTTTACCTTTTCGTCATACTTCACCGCGATACGAATAGTCTCGTCCACTGTGTAAGGCGTAGTATCAACGGCAGTCACCGAAACAATCTGCGGCGGGATCACATCCCACGCGCGGGAAAACGACTGCTCCGCGTTTTCATTGCCTAATAGATCGGTCACTGTACCCTTGCGCAGCGCCACAGTGACTTCACCCGTTGGGTTATCAGCTAGCGGCTCTACCTCCAGCGTGTAGACCCGATTCGGGACTACCTCGGTAAAACCACTGGTCACTCGCAAACCGTTGGTAATTGTCAGGTCGTTGACATCGAAACCGACAACTTCTTCACCAAAATCGATGGTAAAGAGACGGTTATTATTGAACAGGATCTCTTGCGAGAAGCTGACTATCGGGCCTTGAGTATCGATGCTCAGAGGGTTTGAAGCGCTCAAGCCTACACCCGCGTTGCCAGAGTCATCAACGACCAGAGCGTTATCGAGTGTCAGCGTTACACCCTCTGCCTCCTGACCTAGGCTAGGGATGAATACCCCTTTCCAGACGGTTCTCGGTAGTTCGGTACCGTCCACCGCTACCAACGTATTCAGCGTTCCGTTAGAGACTGTGATAGCTGAGCGCGGATTCGATACCGGCTCAGCAAAAGTCAGAGTTACACCGACGGTTTCACCGGCGACAACCTGCGAGCTATCAAAGCTGATTTGTCCCTCTGGGCGGGTTGTGTCCACCTCGATATCGTAAGTAGTTGCAACGGCAGTAATATTACCCAGTGCTAGAGAGACCTGATCATTTGCATCAGCCAAAGAGACAACGTCCACACCATCGGCATTGAAACTCAGCACATCCAGGTCAGATGAGTCAGCGTCACCATCCTGAAGGGTGTAAATGAACTTGTAGGTGCGGGCATCTATCTGCGCAGCATAATTTGCAGTAGTGCCGTTACTCAGGCTGAGGTTCGGTGAACCATCGCCTTCAAAGTCGACCGGCTCAGAGAACTTAACCAGGAACTCAACACTGTCGCCGATAGAACGAACACCATTGGTCGATTGAATCGCGCTGATATAAGGGGAGCGCGCATTGATCTCAACATCGTTGAAGGTCGATAGATTATTTGCGCTGCTGATACGCAGATCGACATTTTGCCCCAAGGTGCCAACAAAAGCGCCATCGTTCTCCGCAACACCGAGAACCGTCAGATCCAACGTATCACGGTCGCTCGGTTTCACAACGTAGCGGAATGTCAGCGTATTTGTTCCACTTCCCCCTTGATAGGTGGCAAAACCACCATTTTTAAGCACGAGCGTCGGCACACCCTCGGTGGTATCGACGTTGACAACACCGGTCGTACGAACCGTCAGATCTAGAACATCACCCACCACAAACTGCTCGGTGTCGTTATCTAGATAGCGGACACTCTCGATCGTGATCGGCTCATAGGTCACTACATCCGGAGCATCTGGATTCTGGTCACCGAGTGATACAAATAGCGCGTCAGCAAGACCTGGCACTGGGACTTCACCCAGTCCGTTACCAGCTGAGTTACCATCACCATCAAGGATGGTACCGCCATTAAGTAGAATCGTCCCAACCTGAAGGTCAGCAACATTCATCGTCTCGGTAACAACAAACGAGAATGTGAGAGTCTGTGTGCCTGACCCTGCTGAGTAGACACCGAAAACGTCGAGTAGTTGTTCCCCATCGCTGGTCAGCGTCAGCGTGGGTGTACCGTTACGGCTGTTGACTAGCACAGGCTCATCAAAAACGACTTTGAAAGATACGGTTTCACCCACCAGGTAGTTGCCGCTGACAACCTCAACCGAACGGGCTTGCGGGAGAACAAGGTCGTTATTGGTTTCAGTGTTCCCAACGATGGCGATTTTATCTTGCAGCGTTAGGTTGGCATCATTTGCTAGGTCATCTGGGGTTGCACCGATCAGATAGACATCCCGGTCCTCAATCGCCACTGTGGTAACAGTAGAGTTGATAATTGCATCGCCCAAGTAGAATCCGTTAACGCTCAAGTCCGGCGTTGAATCGTCAGTCTCGGCTACGGTGTAACGGAATACAAAGGTATCATCGGAGTTTAACGCTGCAGTCGCCTCAGCGTCATAGATCGCCCAGCCGCCATTGGATAGATGGAGGTAGGTTAAATCCGAAGCCCCCTGGATAGAGACCACGTCATTGAAACGGGCCTCTATGAGCAGACTTTCATTGTAATTGGTCAGTATCTGACGCGCTGCAAACTGTTGAATTGTGATAGCCATTGTACTCTCCTTGCGCTAACAGCGCACTAGCCCTGCCACACAAGCAAAGCCGGTAAATTCTTTAAAATCTGATGCTTATATAACTTATCTAGACTTGGCTTTGATTTTTTCTATCTTGCGATACAGCGTGCGAACCGTGCATCCGAGCTCGTCTGCAACCGCCTTCTTATCACCGCCATGCTTCACTAGCAGTTCCTCGATAAACAGGAGTTCGCGCTCCTTTAGCGAAAGGTTTTCTCGCTGTGCGCGTTGAGCTGATGGCGCTGTTGATGAGACTGGCGAACCAACCACCGGTTGGGGTTGTGGGCGCGCCTGAGGTGCAGGCGCACTGCCCTGATCGGCTGTACTTAGGTCGTCAAGCGACTGATTGGTTGCAGAGAACTCCTGCAGTTTTGAATCCACGGTATCGGTATCAACCTGAGCCCCTGGAGCACCAGACCAACGCCCTTTTCGACGAGCATCGTTAAGCTCAGCCGGCTCTACTACCGGAGCAGAGTTTGCTTCTTGAGTGGTCAGGGTATGTGTCTCAGTCGATCGTTCAAGAGCCATTGGATCATCGGCGTTATCCACCATAGTCGATTCAATGCTGAACGTGCGATCCTGCAAGTCTTGGCTCTGGCTGAACACTGAGCCGCCGGTAATCGCGAACTGCATCACACTCTCATTGATGACATAACTCGTGGACTGCGAGATTGCTCGTAACAGGATGTTGCGCAGCTCAATCAGGTTACCGGTGAAGCTGTGCGAAAGCAGGCGGTTGTAGGCCGAACGATCCAACTGGTAAGGCTGACCCGGCGCAATTTCACGCAGGATATTTGCCGAGAGCAGATCGATATCCGCAATACGCTCGTTCAGTGTTGGCGTATTAATCACCATCTGGGCGAGCATGTGATACAGATCGTTTCTGAAACGACCCGCTTCAACAAGTGCGGTTAGGTTAGCGGACGTTGAACAGACAAGACGCACGTTGGATGCGATCACATCATTCGAGCCAACCGGCGTAAATACACCGCTCTCCAGATAGCGTACCAACTGTGCCTGCATATCCAGTGTTAGCTCTGCCACCTCGTGCAGATAGAGTGTGCCCTCTTCTGCCAAGAATACGGCACCTTTGCGCACCATCTCAAAAGCGGAGTTCTGCATGCCGAACAGTTCGATACCAAAACGGCTATCGTTCAGTGCAGTACAATTGACCGTTACAAAGCGGCCATCAGCCCTACGACTCGCCTTGTGAATAGAGAGCGCACACTGTCGGCGACCCGTTCCTACCTCACCGTTGATCAAGACGTTGGCATCCAAACGGGATGAACGCTGTAGGTTTTCAATCAACAGTTTGAACGCTTCACTGGCAGCCATGGCACACTACTCCTAATGTAATATTTGTCATATGTGGCAAAAATATTCTTGTTTGTCGCATCTGTCAAACTCCTATTTTTCACCAAATGACTGATTCAATGTCTTGACAACTGGCTTGAGCAGGTATGTCAGGACTGACCGGTTACCGGTCTTAATGTCAACCTGACCGGTCATACCCGGGATCAGCTCGACCTCTTTTCCAATCGATGTAAATACGGGGTTTGCAGGCATCATCAGGTGGACGATATAGAAGGTTTGCTCCTGCCCTGGACGGCTCCCATCTTCGACAACTGTGTCGCCCGAAATGAACTTGACGTTTGCTTCAATTGTCCCGTAAATGCTTGAGTCAAAAGGGTCAAGACGCAAAGTTGCCATTTGGTTCAATGACAAGTCAGCAATGTCTTTGGGCGCTACTTTCGCCTCGAGAAGTAGCTGATCATCTTTAGGGATAATCTCCATCAACTCTTCGCCCGCTTTGAGGACTGCACCCATGGTCGTGACGTTGATGTTCTTCACATAACCTGGAATCTGAGCCACTACATCTGAGCTCTCTACCATATCGGTGCGCTGGTTCAGCACTTGGCTCGACTGCGAGAGTTCATCGCGCGCTTCAGCTAGTTCGGTACTGGCTTTCTCACGGTATTCATTTATGCGGCTGCGCAGTTTTGCTTCAGCGTCGATGACCGCTTTTTCCGCGGTAAGCACCTCCATCTGATCCACATCACCGGTGGCCTTAAGCTGATCAACAATCCCCTTTTCGCGTTTAGCTAGGCGCAGGTTGTCGCGCAATGCGCTGACATCGTTGCGAAGACTCGCTTTGCGACTCTCGTAGAGTGTGCGTTCGATATCAACGATTTCAGCAGCCCCTTTAACGAGCTCCGGCTCAAACTGCGGCTCTTCATCAGATATCTCGGCAGTTAAGCGTGCGATTTTGGCTCGCAAAGCATACACACGGGCTTGGATCTCGTTACTTGAGGCTTCAAAACGCTTGGAGTTAATCTTTGCGAGAATCTGCCCCGCTTCAACGAAGTCACCCTCTTTTACATACAGCGCATCAAGAACACCGCCATCCACAGACTGAATCACCTGCACACGGCTCTGAGAAAACACTTTTGCCTGTGCCCGAACAAACTGGTCCAACTCGAAATAGTAGGACCAGGCGATAAAGCCTGTGAAAGCAGCGAAAACAATCCATACAACGGCTGTTCCGCTGTAAATCTCTTTAGTCTTAGCCATTGCTCACCGCCCTAGCGCTCTTTGGGCGCAGTTGTACCGCTGACGCAGGCGCGTCATTCGCGATCTGACCGTTATTCATCACAATGACTCGGGTAGCCAGATCCATCGCCAATTTAGGATTGTGGGTAGCGAAGAGTAGAATATCGGTCGGACGCATCCGCACTTTGATCGCCTCAACGACCGCCGCTTGAGTATTCGGATCGAGTGACGCAGTGGGCTCATCAAGCACCCAGACGCTGGAGTTGCCCACAAACATGCGCGCAATAGCGACGAGTTGCTTCTGCCCGCCCGAGAGACCAACACCGCCCTCGGCAATCTCAAGGTCTAGGCCTTTCTCGCTCTGATCAGCGATAGCGTTGAGACCTAGAAGGTTGACCACACTGAGAATTTTGGTGTCGCCGATTGGGCGACCCAGAGTGAGGTTGCTCTTCAAAGTACCTTTGAATAGTTCTGGGGTTTGCGGCAGATACGCTAGGTTCTTAGCGATGTATTCAGGGTCGAGTTCCCAAAGGTCGGCATCGCCCAGACGAATGCGTCCGGCACTGGGTTTGTAGAGACCGGCCAGCACTTTTAGAAGAGTAGATTTACCTGAGCCGATACTCCCAAGGAGCGCGATTCGCTCGCCCTGCTTCACCTCCAAACGCTCTACATTAAGGATCTTCTGCCCCTCTTCCGAGTACTGAAACTCCAGATTTTGCACGGAGATGCGAGCTGGGCGAACATCCGGATAGACATAGTCGACGCCCTGATTACGCTGTTCTGGAATAGCCCAGAATGCGTCTATCATCTTCATTGACTGCGCCACGCTCTCATACTGCACAAGATGACCTACCGCCTGGCCCACAGGGCCCAGTACTCGGCCACCCAAAATTGAACAGGCGATCATGCCACCCATAGTCATCTCACCCTGACCGATCAAGTAGACGCCGATAACGATCGCAATTACATATGAGACCTGTCCCATTGTTTGAGATGTAGTGGTCGCGTTGGTGGAGATACGCTTCTGCTTGAGGCTGTACTCGGAGATTGAGTCGTTGATCTCATTCCACTCATGCTCAAACATCTGGTAGGAGCCAACGCTTCGGATTGTTTCGCGTCCGCGAATACTATCGACCAAGACACCTAGCTTCTCGTTCGAGCGCATCACTAGGTTTGCCGCTAGGTCCTTGCAGCGCTTCTGTGCAATCAGTGCCATGATGATGCTGACCACCAAAAATGCGCCGTAAACAAAGGCGATCTGTCCACCGATAAGGTAGATAACACCGAGGAACATCAGTGCAAACGGCATATCCACTAGCGAGAATACAATCGTCGAGGAGAAGAACTGACGTACCGACTCAAGACCATTGATCTGGGCCGTCAGTGTACCAACCTGATTTGGCAGCTTGTCGAGCTGCACATTGAGAAGGCGCTTGTAGATGTCCGCTGAGATCTTCTTATCGATAAACGATGAGTTGTGATCGACAATCTTGGAGCGGGTGATTTTGAGTAGCCAGTCGACCATGTAGATGATCGATACGCCAGCCACCAACGAGGTCAGTGTCTCCATCGCCAAGGTCGGCACAACACGGTCATACACCTGCATCGCAAAAAGCGACGAAACTACAGCAAAGAGGTTAACGATGACCGTGGCGATCGCGATATTCACCAACCACACCGGATGCTCTTTGAAGTTCTTAAAGATCAGACCCTTGGTCGTGATGACCTTCTGCTCCGGCGCGCTCTCATAACTGGTCTGTCTGCGCTCTAGCCAAGTGACGACGGTTACAGGCAAATGCTCAGGTTCAAGCTCAACCTCATCCAGCGTGACCTGATCGATGATGCGATAGAGTGTGTCGCTCTTCTCGATAATCTTCCACTGTCCGTCATGGAAGATAATCCCTGGCAGGTTGCTATCTTGTAGCTGAGACGTTGAGGTATGCGCCACATTAAGATCATTTAGACCCAGACGTTTAACTACGAACTGCAAGGTCTCGAAGGGCGTAAAGTTTGTCAGCTCCTGGAGGTCCTCAAAGGCCTTATCCAGAGCTCCGACATCATATGTGGCGCCACTGTTCGCCAGCAGGGCCATGGTTAGTTCTTTAGTAATCACTGCTCAGGCCTCACTCGATCTTATCGTTCTTATCCGCAATGATCGGTCGATCACTGGGGTTATTCATTTTTGCCAGAATGGCTTTTGCTTCGGCCTTTTCTGCCTCCGAACCATCACGGCCGATCTCTTCGAGCAGCATCCGAGCCATCACTTCATCACCCATGTTCATGTAGACAATGGCTAACTGCAGCTTCTCGCTCTTGTCGGCGCCGGCAACTGCAGGCTTGGCTACTTTTTCTGGTTGTTGCTGAACCGGCGCGCTTGGCTGTGCCGGGGGTCGTGCCGGCGCTGGGGCAGGCTGAGTCGTCGGCGCCTGTGCTCGCGGCGTAGCTGGATTCACAGGGCCTGCGGGTTTAGCCGGATTAGCTGGCGGCGGCGCTGGCGGTACTGTTGGTCTGGCTGGCCGGGGTGCAGGCGCGCGCTGTACTGCTGGGGCCTGGGGCTCTTTGGTTGGACTAGCCTGAGCCTGTTCTACCCTCGCAGGTATCGCTGGGCGCTGCGGTGCTGGGCGCACTGGCGCTGGTTCTGGATCATTCCAATGAGGCTGTTGGGGGCTCGGTTGTTGCGGGCTTGCCTCTAATGGGTGCCAAGGTTGCGGCATCTGCACGGCCGCTGTTTGAGCCTGTGTATGCTGAAGCTGCTGATTGTGGCCCATCAGTGAGGGCAACGCCTTGAGTAGATCACTCATCATGGAATGCTGGTCGTGCTGCACCGAATGATGACGCGAGTCTGAGTTCTTGTGCATAAACAGCACGACAACAAACATCGCTAAGAGAAGTAGCACCGCCAGTGCGATAACGACAATGTAGAACGGGAACTGCTCAGTGCCATTGGAGACTGGTTGGCTGCTCGACTGCATCGGCGGGTAAAAAATCTGTGGTTGTGGAGCGGGCGTGGAGTAGATCGCCGCTGGCTGCATCGGCTCAACGACCGGCGCCGGCTGTGCCGCTGGGGTCGTCACTGAAGATGACTGCGCAGCAGGTGCTACAGCTGCCACAACCGGTTTTGATACGGCTCTTACCGCGGTTTTAGCGGGCTGATCGTACTCTTTAGCCGGCGCGAAATTTGCAGCTACCTGCCCTGACTGAAGCGACAACTCTACAGGATAGACGCGACGAAACTCTTTGAACTGCACATCCAGTATCAACGTGAAATTAGCACTATCGACTGGGGTTGATGTGGTAATAAGGTAGCGATTGACGCCTAACTTGCGCACGGTCGCGGTATTGAAAAACGCAGGTCGGGTGTAGCCAGCTTTTTGGTACTCCGCTTCTGATGCCACAGTGACGCTAACTGGGTCAGTAACAGATGAACCAAATTCGGCGACGCCATAGACCGGCTTACCGATGGACGGAAATATATTGAGTTTTAACCCCTCATTCGCCAAAGCGACATTGAGCCCTATAACCAGTAACAGAGCGACTAACGTAAGCAGTCTAATGAAGCGTTTGGCATGGATTGATGCCATATAATTTGAGTTAACCATAGATATTTACATCCGTTTCAGCGTCAATGTGGTCGACACCAGCGGGTGTAACGACCTGTGTGTTATTCAAAATTGAATCTGGTGTTGCAGGCTGAGCAGCTGCGACCGCATCGTCAGTTGTGCTCAGTTCCTGAATTTCGCCATCGATCAGCATCTCGAAATCGGACTCGTCCGAGAGGTAAGCTGAGAGGTCAAGTAGATCGGTATTCGGTTCAATCCCTTCGGGGGCGATGAACGGTGCAATTACCATCGGGTAATAGTCATAGAACTGCTCGAGTACCTGAGTCAGCTCTGGGGCAATCTGTTGCACGTATGGGTTTTCGCTTGCGGCGACGGCTTGAACAGCGTCGGCAATTAACGGGTCGAGCTCGCATTGATCTAAACCGCTCGCAGGGTCAAGCAGATCGAGCGTTGAATTGATTCCACCGGTAAGGTTATCCAGCGTAGAGAGAGCCGCTAATACCAGACCGTGGTTCTCTGCAGCAGAGATTCCGTCAGCTGTATCAAACCCATCCGCTGTTGTAACTGTGATTTGGCCGCGGGTGTCGGTGAGGCTAAACAGCCCATACAGCTGTGCCATCGCCTGATCATAAGCGGCATCCAGATCCAAAACGCTATTTGCCTCTGCTAAACGCAGCGCCAGCTCTGTCAGTGGCGTCACGCTGATCGGTTCAAGCGCTACTGAATCTTCGTAGTTGATGAGCGCGCGTAGACCAAATCCTGCCGTGGTTTGGCCGTAGTCCTTTAGCTCGCCGCTAAACTCATCGAGGTAATCAAGCTCTGCTGAGCCGTCCAGAATATTGATGATCGCCGGGCCGCTGTAGCTAGCTGGCATCAGGTCGACATAGTCGATTGCACCGTTGAGTGGATTGAAGTCGGTCTCGCCGAGGAGTTCGCCCTCTAGGGTATAGGCTTTGACAATTAGGGAGTCGGTGACGAATTCGCCGGCCACAATCCAGGTGCTCGTGTCACTGTTGTAATCGTGTACAGAACCATCGATATCGACAAACGTCGTTTGATCGTAATCGTAGTAAGATTTTGCGGTGTTATTGCTGTCCACGCCCGTAAGTTGGCCCAACACCAAATCAAACACTAACGAGCCACCTTTCAGATCATCAAGCGACACTCCATTGGAGGTCGCTAGATCAAAGACTAGAGTATCGCTTTGTGTCGCATCCGTGCCCGAAGTAAACGTGGCGACAATCTCATCTGTGCCTACCTTCGTGACATTAATTTCTGTGTTGGCGGGAATGATCAGTTGTTCGCTGTAGCTCAGCGTAAAGCTTGTTGTTTCTAGCTCCACTGTCTCGACAGTGGGTTGAATATTGTTAAATGACCACTCTCCTGCAACATCAATCGCTGAAAAAATGAGATCGGCGTTACCGCCGGCGCCAGTCAATGTAACGCCGTCATCGAGGACGATGGCGTGAACCGAGACTGTTCCAACAAAGTCAGTATCCATGGGCTGTGTCACCTGGAACAACAAACTGCTGGCATCATTTGGGTCGACCGATTGCAGTGCGGCGTTGAGTTCTTTCACCACTGGATTACCCAATGAATCAGCCCCAGTCAGGTGTAGTACAGCCTTGACCCCTTGTACATCAGACGGGGTCACCGGCTTATCGAAGGTGACTTGTAATGGCAATGTAGCACCCTGCAAGGGCGAAACATTCCATTCGGCACTGATCACTTGCGCAGCATTTGGAGCAACATCGGACACAGCGACAGTCAATGTTTTGTCTGAAAATTCATCACCATTGCTTGCGCGAAGAGTAAAGCTGAAACCATTGCTCGCATTGCTCTCGTAATCTAAGTTCTCCAGCGCGGTAATTGCACCCGAACTTGAATCAACTGAGAAAGGCACGGTGATAATTGGCTCGTCATTCACATCGAGCTCTGAATTCTCAACGATCGAATACTCAATAGTTCCGTTAACGCCAGATGCCAGCGTTGCGATACTTGGCTGGAAGGTTGTCCCGGCCAGAACTTCTGGGGTCTCAATATTTTCTAGCGCTGAATCAAACACTGGATTGGTGCCGTCATCCAGTACAGCGACCGTTAACGGAAGGTCCTTGGGAACGCCCTGCTCATCGGTTGCACGAATTCGGAAGTTGAGCGTAGACAGCGTTTCATAATCGAAAGTCACGTCATCTTTGAATACAAGATCCCAGTACTCCGGCGAATCTGCATTCTGCGTGATGGTAAAGAAGTCAACGGATCCGTCTAACAGAGTCAAAACTGCAGCGGGATCATCAACGCGCAACTCCCAAGCATAAGCCGAAAGATCTGTATTCTCTTCAACTGTCGCAAGACTCAAGCGCATTTCGGAGAGTTCGATACTCTGCCACTCACCAGTGGCGATATTTCGCTCTTTCAGGGCAACGAAGTTAGCTGCGGTACCGCTCTCATTGACATCCAAGCGCACATTTTGAGTAGCCGTTTTACCGTCTGCTCCAGTGGCGATAAGCGTGAAGGTATAGACGCTCTTTAGATCGTAATCTGGTGATGCATTGATACTGACGTCACCGGTATCTGGGTCGACGGTCAGGAGTTGGAAGTCACCGGTACGTGCTAGCGAGAATACAACTTGATCCGACACATCACGCTGACTATCGTCATCATAGATGTCAGTAACTGTGCCCGGACTGTAGACCAGCGCGCCCGCTTCCACATACTCCTCAACCACACGCACAGCATCGTAGTCATCCTCAGCAGTACCATCATCTTGGAATTGAGGTGCGCTCTCATCCAGGTTACCGATATGAGCTGCAATGCTGGCTGTTCCGCCGATATTACCTGCCGCATCGACGGCATTTACCGTCAGGGTTATCTCTTTCGTATCCTGATCAACCAACCGATCTTGAACCAAGGATTCGAAGTCAAATTGCCATAAGCCGCTGACTGCGTCTTGGCGGATACTGACACCGCCGGTATCAGGGTTAATTTGGAAATATTGCTGATCTTCGGCGCTCAGTTCGTATGTGATTGATGAGGTATCGTCCGACTGAGCGATGAAGAACAGAGTGGACTGATAAGGCTGATTCTCCAGTAATTCAATCAGACCACCAGTGATCTCATCGCCATTGGAATCAACAAAGATAGGAGCCGTAGGCGGCGTCGAGTCAAAAGTAAACACACCGCTTTTCGTCGGCACACCAATAATTAGGTCACCGGCTGAGTCCAGCATTCTTATGCTGTAGTTGATATTGGTGTTATCTAGCTGCGCGGATTGGAGTGCGGTTAAGGCGGTCAGATCGAAAGTTGAACTGCCCAGATACCCCGCACTGGTAACGCTCGTATCGATTGATGCAACGAGAGAATCATATCCATCCAAGGTAAATTCAATTTTTGCGCCAGCCGGCGACGCAAAGCTGAGAATAGAGAACTCTGCATCAGGACGCAGCACCCCTTCAGTTGTATCCACACCCAGAATTGAGGCACCTACGTTGTAGGTGACCGTGGTCATCTCATCAACCGGTGAATACTGGGGAATCTCATTACCCGCAAGATCACTGACTACCAGTGTGTCGAGGAAAACCGCGTCCGGGGCAATGTTCAGCGTTGTATCGTCAACAGTGACACCCTGCACCACGAATGTTAGTTCTGAGGTGACACCGGTTGTGTCGGCTGGAACTACCAGGGCTGCTTGATTCGGCTCACCAACTAGATTGGATAACTGCAGATAGCTGGCGTCTGTTTGAGCAACTAGCGTAGTCCAGTCGATAGTTGCACTGGCATCCAACTTAGCGACTACTGTGACGTCTGCTTGGTCATTTTCATCAATGACATAGCTGACCAGCATCTCGGAAAAATAAGGGAGACTGGTGTCGATCGTGTAATTTCGATCCAGAAAAAGAGAAACCTGATCTCCGGTGTTACCGCTGGCATCGACTTGGTAAGCTTGAACCTGCTTTGACGTTAGGACACCCTCGGGCAGTGCAATGGTCGTTACGTAAGTGTCGCCTGAACGAGTCCAGCCACCAGAAGGGGGAAGAGCTTCGATAAAGGTCTCCCCTGCATCCAGCGAGTAATTGAGAACTGCGTATTTCTCCAACCCGAAGACCTGAACGATCGAGGTACGTGTGATGCCATCCGAGGCAGAGGCGCCTGTATCCGTTATCGAAAGTGAAAGCTCGCTCGGCGCAACCGTGTCAACCTCGGGATTAAACAGCTCCAGAAGTTCAAGTCCATTGCCAGCCAAGTCAGCGTAGGTGTCGGCTGGTATTACAGCCGAGCCGATTCCCTCGAACGGCTTATCAAGCACAAAGTCCGCAGTAAATTTCAGCGGATTTTGTGGGTCAACTATAGGGGCAATAAGGGTGTTTTGATCATCAACGGCAAGACTCAAACCACTTATTTGAAGACCTGAAAAATCAGGCGGCCACTCAGCCAATTTTTCAGAAAACAGGATGTTCAGCTGATACATACCAGCGTTGTTCTCGGTCAGGGTCTCAGTGGTATCTATCCAGAGTTTGACAGTCGGTGCGGCCTGATCAATATCCAGAGTTCCTGTGCTCTCCAAGCCAGATTCAGGAACTACGGCTCGAACATCAAAAGACGTTTCACTCCCCGCTGCTGGTTGTACCCATTCTCCGCTTACGGGTACCGCCGTTGCTAAATCAATCGACCATGCACCATTAACGACCGTGACATCCTCAAAGGTAACGATAATCTGCTGATCGGTCCCAATAACGGAAACATCTAACGTCTCACCCTGTTTTAAATTTGCTGTACCGCTGACCGTCGGCGAAAGCTGGCCGCTAACCGAATCAGTCACTACGGGTGCGACGGATGCACTGAGATCAACAGTGAAATCATCTACGGCTAAATCACTGCTCATCAACTCCGTACCATCAAGGTACATCGCGATCCGTGCTGTGACTGTGTAGTCGCCATCGTTAAGTGGCAGGCTTAATTCAGTTGCAAATCTTGAGGTTTCTAACGGTGTTGCTGTTGCAGTATCGAGCGTCCACTCGTATACGCCCGCCTCTGTCTGACTGGCAACCGGTGTCACCTCGTATTCAATCAGCTCTTCACCGGTTGAGGTGGTTTGGCTCAGTTTGACGATGAGTTTGAGATTTTCATTCAGCTCAGGAGATGTGCCGGTGAAAACAGGTGACTCGACATTGACGATCGCTAGATCGTTGACTGTCGGACTTGGCGGCGCCACTCGCAGCTCGCTGGTCGTTTCATCTGTTGAACTTAGCTGCGACTCACTATTCGTAACAGTTGCCTCTACGTCGTAGATAACACCCTGCTCCAGCTCTGAGAGTGTGCCAGAGACAACATCAAGATCCTCCGCGCGTAGATTGAGGGCCCAATCGCCATTCTCATCGGGTGTGACATTGACAACGACGCCATTCACGGCGACGGTTAATTGCTCGCTCGCCCCCAAAACAGCCGTGCCCTCAATGATGGGGAGCGTGTCAGACACGTTTTGTGTGTCGACCGTAGGAAGTTCAGGCGCCGTTGTGTCACTCTCATCAACATCTAATACTTCGATTGTGATGGCTTTTTCAGTGACATTTCCGGCGATGTCAGTCGCAATCAGTGTCAGCTCATAAATATTGTCGCCGTCGTCATCGCTCGGCGCTTCAAAATCGGGTGCCTCTTTAAATTTGATGGCACCGGTTAGCGAATTAACCGAGCAAGCAGCTTTGTCAGCACCATCGATAGAGTACTCCAGGGTTGTTTCATCCGTTGCAAGCGCAACACCTATATCGGCACTGTCCAGCAGAGAATCTGTCGTTCCCTCATCAAAACTGAGTGCAAGCTCATCACTGTCAAACACAGGCGCGATACGATCGAGCGTGATGCCGACATCATTTGTAACAGTGGCGTCTGACACCAGCGTCGCAACCATGTCATACAGCCCGTCATCGAGGGCCTGCAGTTCAGCCGCTTCTATTGCAAACAGTGCTTTGTTATTGCTGACAACCGCTTCGTAAGTTGTACCGGCAAACTCCAATTCGATGGTTTCGCCGTTGTCTATGTTCGCTGTTTTAACCGTCACAACGGCATCGTCAACATCCTCATCGATACCAAGCTCTGTTCCGAAAGTTGTTACGATACTGGTGATACTCGCGGCAGGTGCCGCTACTGTCCCACCGACGCCACCAACGCTAATGTTGATATCCCCACCCTCCGGCGTAGGGGCAAGGAGGGCAGCAGCGGGCGCCGCAGCACCCATCGCCATCATCGCAGGACTGATACCACCCGCAGCAGCCGCTGGTGCGGCAGTTCCAAACATTGGGATCGCACCTGACAAACCACCGTAAGAGGCTTGCATCAGGCCGGGAACGTAATCGGGGAAGTAGACCTCAGTCTCGGGTCCGAAACTGGCCAGCATTGTCTGAGTGCTATAGGGCGTGCCCATGTCACCGAAGAATTCACGAATTATGACAATGGTGCCATCGGGTAGAAGCAGTTCTAGATTGGGTCCGTTTTGTCGCCCCTCTACAAACGGAATCGGACTGAGAGAGGAGCCGTCCAATAGGGTATAGCTGGCCCCTGCTCGTGCGAGCAGCTCACGCATTTCGGCCACATCGTACACAGTCGATGCGGACTCGAAATCTTCTTTGATCAGGACCTGCCTTTGGTCAAGGATCATCGTGCCATCGTTACCCTAAATTGGTCAAAACTATGTCAAATTACAAATTGACACACTTATGACAATTATGTCAGGTATGGCAAATAGCGTCAACGATAGACGTGACACTATTGTCAATGATGGCAAAAATAGACGAATAACCTTATTAAAATCAATATCTTGAATGAACCTAGCGTTCAAGCAGGGCTCATTAAAAATATGACACACAGGCGCGAAAAATGGGTAGAAGATCCATTCTTGACAGAAAAAACAATATGAGTGTCAGTCGTAATCAAACCGCTCCAGCAGAATACGATCGTCAGATACGCCCTTCTGTTTGAGTGCCTGATACACCTGGTCCATCATCGGTACAGGCCCGCAAATAACGAAGAGCCAAGTGTCAAACTCAGCGTCGGAAAAGCTCTGCTCAATCAGCTTCTGATCGATTAAACCGACCTCACCCTGCCAACCCTCAGTTGGCTCTGACAGCACAAGTATTGGGTTGTCATCAGCCAGCTCGTCACGACAGACAATCTGATCCTCAGTCCGGTTAGCGTATATCAGACGATACGAACGCGGATCATCGGTTTGTTTGAGTTGCTGAAGTATTCCAAGTATCGGTGCCACACCCACACCCCCTGCAATCAGAGCAACACCGGGTTCCGAGCGGCCATCGACGATCAAACTACCATAAGGGCCATCCAAGTAAGCACGCGCACCCACCTTGGTTTCACCGAGCGTTGAGGTGAAATCACCGAGCTCTTTGATCACAAAACAGATCTCAGGCCCCTCTGCGGGTGCCGACGCGATAGAGAACGGGTTCTCGCTGATTGAGAAACTTGAATGACCGAGCTTCAACCAGGCGAACTGCCCGGCTTTGTAATCCATCCCCGGATGCCCATCCGGCAGCAAACTCAAGCGCCACTGTCTCTCTGACAACCTTTCCACCCGACTCACCTTCCAGGGTTTGCCCAGTTGTTGAATGGGCGAAATCAGATAGCGGTACACTAGCGTCAGAAGCGCAATCAGCGCCATGACTTGCCATAGCAGCGCTACAGTTTCGTGTGCCGCATACCGCCCCGCAGACAAGGTATGGTGCAGAAGGAGTCCAACCAAGGCTGCGGCGATTAAGCCGTGCAGCCGTCGCCAGGTCTCATAGCGATAGTCCAGCGACGAGCGCCAGACTGCCAACACAACAAGCACTGGTAGCAAAATAAAAGCGATCACACCTGTCGAGATCGCGGCAAAGTCAGTGGCGACTGCAAATTGACGCGTGCTGTCCCACGGCCAAGGGCCTGTTGTTGGGGTCGATTCGTAAAGAAAGGGATGAAGCAGAGCAGCGATCAGCGCACACCATCCAATGATGCGATGAAACCTCATCGTTGCATCCATGCCAACCTTGCGTGAGAAAGATTTAACCCGGCCAGACAGAACAAATTCAGAGAGGATCATCGCGAACGCAAGGATACCCAATACTGAACCAAGCTCTTGCCAGAAAATGCGTGGATGACCTACGAAGTACCAGGAGGCCAGCAGGGGTATTGCAATAATCAGTACATAAAAACCTATCAACAGTCCCTTCTTCATCTCAACCCCTCCGTAACGCCCCGTATCAAAAACTCTCAGTATCAATATAGGTCAACGTTACGATAGCGGGCTAAACTAAACGCCATCTGCCCAATCCTGCGTACCAACCCAAACTAGTGACAGGAGGTTTTTACATGTCGAAAATCAATGTTAAACGCCGCTCCCTACTAACTGCCGCGGCACTGCTCCCGTTGGCTCCCGTTGCCAATGCGCTTGCTCCAACCCCGTCAGCAATGGAGGGACCTTTCTACCCCACCTCTTCGATGCGCTTCGATGATGTCGACAACGATCTGGTAAAGATCGAAGGTGCGGTAAAAGCCGCCGGCGGTGAAGTAATTCAGCTGAACGGTAGACTCGTAGATAGCGATGGGGATGCCATCGCCAATGCGATCGTAGAGATCTGGCAATGTGACGCGACGGGTCGCTACTTGCATACGGCGGATCGCCGCGCCGAACCACGCGACGCTGGCTTTCAAGGGTTTGGCCGCGCCCGTACCGATGCTGAAGGGCGCTTTACGTTCAGAACCATCAAGCCTGTGCCCTACCCGGGCCGCACCCCGCATATCCACGTGAAAGTGATTGACCAAGGGTTTGAGCTGCTCACCAGCCAGCTCTACCTCGAGGGCCACCCCGGCAATACGCGCGACTTTCTATTCAATCGTATGAGTAGCGAACAGCAGCAACAGGTCAGTATGCGCTTTGAGCAGGATCCGGCGCAGACAGAGGTGTTACTGGTGGTATAACATTCGCTAGAATTAAGTTCGCCCGAGAGCCCTTCAATGACAAAATTTTCCAAGCTTGGCTTAACACTCACGCTAGCTGCGATGCTCAGCGCGTGCGGTACCAGCCCCACCGGTCGCAGCCAGCTGATGCTGGTCTCACCCTCGCAGGCTATCAACGCCTCCAAAGCGGCTTATACCCAGATGTTGGCCCCGCTCAAAGATGAAGGCAAAGTAGACACTGATGCAGAGGTGGTTAAGCGCGTACAGACGATCGCGGGGCGTATTGTCTATCAAGCGATCGAGCGCTTTCCCAACACCCGTAACTGGGATTGGAGCATCAGCGTTATTGATGACCCAGAGACTGTAAACGCCTGGTGTATGGCAGGCGGTCGCATGGCCATTTACACCGGCTTAATTGAGAAGCTAAATCCAACCGATGATGAACTGGCTCAGGTGATTGGGCATGAGGTCTCCCATGCCTTGGCCAATCACACGGCGGAGCGTATGTCTGTGGCGATGGCGACTCAACTTGGGATGTTGGCACTGAGTGTTGCAACCGAGAACAGTGAATACCGCGATCTTGCGCTTACAGGTGCGCCTTTGGCCGCTGCAGTCGCGATTACGCTGCCCAACAGTCGGACCGGCGAGCTTGAAGCCGATCGTCTTGGCATGGAGTTGGCTGCGCGCGCCGGTTACAACCCGAACGCTGCTGCCACCCTCTGGCAGAAGATGGGCGCTAATAGCAAAGGTGCTCCGCCCGAGTTTCTAAGTACCCACCCTGCCCCAGGAAACCGCCAACAGACGCTGGCAAACTTGGCACCGCAGATGACGGGCTTATACAACCCAACTGCAGCGGCCCTTACCTACTCGTTTAACTAGGTTGCAAAGACAAGAGCGGACTGAGATGCAAACGAGCTCATCGCACGAGGCACATAGCTTTGGATTCACTGGCGAAGTCTGGCGCTGGGAGTCGGAGAAAGCCTCTTGGTTCTTCGTCACCCTGCCCATCGAGACCGCCGAGCAGATTCGCTTCTTTTTTCCGTTAAGACGGGGCTTTGGCAGCATTCCGGTTCAGGTACAGATAGGCTCCAGCTGCTGGAAAACCTCTATTTTTCCCGATAAGAAGTCGGGCTCGTTTATCCTCCCACTCAAGGCACCCGTTCGCACCAAGGAGGGCTTTGGAGAGGGAGACGACATCTCTGTGGAAGTGACCGTCTCACCTTAAAAAGCGCCATGCTCTGGCTAGTGCAGCTGCTCATGCGAATATCGCTTGAGCATCTCTAGATCGACTCGTTCCAACGCAGCGATATTTGTGGAGCTAAGCTTTACCGGCGGCGCACAGTGGAAAGCCTCCGCCTCAAGCCATCGCGAGGCACACAGGCACCATGAGTCGCCAGCCTTTAGACCCGGGAAGTCATACTCCGGCCGAGGGGTAATCAGGTCATTACCGCGACTCAATGAGAACTGCAGAAACTCGTCGGTAAGAATCGCACAAACGGTGTGTGAACCACGATCATAGGCATCGGTATTGCAGCAGCCGTCACGAAAGTAACCGGTCATTGGGTCGCAACCGCACTGCTCCAACGCCTCTCCCAACACGTTTTTCTGTTTCTCAGCCATCATCCACTCCTAGACGTCTTGACGTGAGTACGCATGGCGCTCGACAAAGGATTTGAATACGCTCGCGTGACGCTGCAAAAACTCGATAGTGGGTTGATCTACGATTTTCCCAGCCTGCACTTTCTGATTCACACCAGCAATCATTACCTCAGGTTTATTCATAAAGTGAAGGTCCAAGTAGACGCCCACCTGACGCAGGTGATACTGCATCCGGGCCGTGCCTTGGTTACCGGGGCTCGCACCAATGATTGTGGCCGGCTTGCCTGCAAAGGGCTGAGGTTTGCAGCGCGACAGCCAATCAATGGCGTTCTTGAGCCCACCGGGTATCGAAAAATTATACTCGGGGCTAAAAAAGATCACGCCATCAGCTTCAACTATCTGAGTTGACAGCTTCTCAACTGCTGGGTGACTCTCATCTTCCCCATCGTAAAGGGGAATACCTGCAATAGATCCGAGCTCCAGCTCAAACTTACCCGCTGCAATCTCGCAGTAATGATTAAAGATTTGTCGATGCACGCCATCGTCACGACGGCCGTCCTCAAACTCAAAAAACAGTTTTTTATCGAGCTTTTGACTTGTAAGTTCAAAGAGTAGTGAGAGTATCTTGCTCACTAAGGAGCCCTCCACCCTTGGTGTTTAGTAAATCAATTAGGCTGCTCTCGAGCGGCCATCTTTTTTTGTACTAAACTCAAAGCAAGGAGATCATATGACTAAGCAAAAGTGGATTACATCTATCACATCAATCTGGCTGACCATTTTGACAGGGAGTTTTTTACATAACGCGCTTTTTGCAAACACAAGCACGATAGACTGGAACATATTCGATGAATTCATAGTCATCGCTACACCGTTACTCATTGTATTGATGCGTTCAAAACTACTGACACTTCATAGGCGTGCTAAAACATTCACGGTCTATAGATGGATATTCCTGCGTACTGGTATGCTCGTGATTGGATTAGTGACCCTCCTCGCGGGACTGTTCGGACTAATATTCAGTGCCAGAGCGATTCAGGTAACTTCCAATCCCACCTATCACTCTCAGGACCAAAAAGACCCATTAGGGAACGACTCTCAAAATCCTAACTTTTGGTAAAAGAGTATGAAGATCTCATTAGCGAGATTTGTAGATCATTATTCATCATCCATTTTTACCAACCTCTCCTGAACTACCACCCATTGAACCAGGTACACGCGTTGATGAACTGCCAAGAGTGCCTGAAGTCGGACTAACAGGGTTACCCGACATACCTGATCTGGGTGACCCCCCTACTGACTGAAACCCTTTCGCCAATGCTAATCCAACGCCTGTCATAATCATTAACCAAATAATGGGAAGAATCAGAATGATGCCATAGGAGAGCATGACACTGATGACCGTTTCCAATGCAGAGGCCTCACTTGCATCGGTGGACGTCAATAAGGCCAGACGGTGCTGGAATAGATTACCCAGCCCTAAAATCGCGTGCATGAACTCCAACGTGAACCACATGCCTGCCATCGTAAAAAATGCCTTAAAACGATAAGACGTAAACACCAACACGATGGGTGTCGCAATGACAATCACAGCCTGAATCAAAGCAATAATCATCGGTATGAAGACCTTTACGGCTTTATTGGCTGTCATAAGCTGAGCGGCCTCTATGGCTTGAGTGCTAGCACCCACCGCTGCCACGACATTCTCTGCCATGCCAATGACGTTATTCATTATATTACTGACACTGAAGCCTTGATCTTGGTATAACTGTGTCTCGGCACATAGGAACTTTGCCCTGCTCGAGTGACGGCGTCTGTGTTAATGCCCTGAACCTCAAGCACCGTTCCAGACCTCTGAGCAATACGGGTTAGTACCGCGTTCAATGGGTTCTTGCTTATCAGGCTGATGATTTCTTTCATCCCGGATGAATCCATAGGCCTCTTGATTATGGAGATAGGCCTCGGGCGATTGATAGAACGTACCGGGCGTTTGGAGAAAAGTTTTCGAGCCTAACCAATCAACATCCCAAAGCTTATTCAGCGCAGAGCGATCAACTGGTATCGTGGTTAGCTGCTCACGCGCCACGCTGTAACAACCCGATTCGAACTCGCCGATGCGTTGAATCAATTCAGCATCATGAATTTGTGCTTTTGCTGTTTCATACAGGTAATCGTTATAACTGTATGAGCAGCCCATTGACCGGATCGCAGCATGGGTTAAGCCCGATGAATACTGCGTAGTGATCCCCCAAAGAAGCGGTATTCTTGCTTCGTGAGCCGACGTCAGATAAGAACCGAAATCAGCCAAAAGAGCATTACCTCTTAAGGAACACGAAGCTCCAGCTTTCCCTCGCTTTGAACAAAGTCGAGGTGTTTTAGAAAACTCATCCCTAACAGAACAATCTGACTGTCCAGCTCAGGTACAATCATTGCGGGTACGTTAGCCATGGAGAGCCCACCCAAGCTAACCTCCTCCAACTGCGTTAAATCGACGGGCACTCGACCATTGGCGGTTATCGCAAAGCTTTTGCCCTCACGGGGTAACGAGAGCTCATCGGCCAGAGCATCTGAAAGTGACACATAGGTCGCACCGGTATCAACCACAAAAGAGACAGGGTATCCATTGATCGTACCGGGTGCTCGATACTGCCCTTTTCGATCGGCAATCAGGCGAACCTGATCGGTGCCGTTTGCCAAAGATAGTTGTGCATTGGGATGATCGCGCTGTTCAAGATAGGCGTTAAAGCCATAGGTAAGCATCACCAGAATAAGAATCCAGGTCATATGCGCAGAAAAACGGGCCATTTTACGCTGTGTACTCGGAACCTTATTCACACAAAACCTCTCTAGAAAAGCGCTCTCTGTTTATCTATCAGATCATTAAAGCTGGCACCAAGAAAGGGTAATACTGTGTCAGCGACCGGCTCTAACTGTTTAGAGACATAGTGTTGATAATCAATGATTGATTTACGACAGATGGTTGGTTCTGGACCGTTAACTGTCATGACGTACTCAATAGGGTCGCCTCGCCCTAAACGCACGTTTAAACCCTGCCTATCTAGGTATGACTGCATTTTTTTAGCCGCTTTCACATGCGGTGGATTACTGGCCTGATAGGCATCTAGAGGTCGTCTTAGTCGACGACGATAGGTCAATTGATGATCTGCATTACCGCTGAGTAGTTGCTCCGTGGTTTCGACGACCAGATCACGCCAAGACTCGTCATTGAATATTCTGGACAACAACTCTGTCTGGAATTTTTTGGCCAAGGGTGTCCAATCGGACCTAACCGTCTCCAACCCTTTAAAGACCAATTGATCCTCACCACCCGATCTCTTAAGACCCGCATAGCGTTTCTTAGTGCCCTTCTCAGAGTGACGCATGGTTGGCATCAAAAAACGTTTGAAATGAGTCTCATATTGCAGCTCAAGTGCACTCTCTACACCGTATTGCTGTTTAAGGTGCTCTTGCAGCCAGTGGTTAGCTTGATCTGCCAATTCAGCACCGTACTGTGCGATATCACCCTGTTGGCAGTCATCGCCCAACCAGACAAAGACTGAATCGGTATCGCCATAAATCACCTGATGGCCCCGTTCAAACTCAAACCATTGCGCGGTTTTTTGCAGGAGCTCATGGCCTCTCAACGTAATTGCTCCCGATAGGTTCTGATCATAGAAGCGACACAAATTGGACCCTAACACCCCATAGCAGGCATTCATCTGTATCTTGATCGCTTGTGATAACGCAGAGTTACCTTGCGCCTTGGCTCGATCTCGGGCTAACCAGAGCTCTTCAATGATCGCGGGAAGAATGGCCACATCGGCATTGAACTGCGCACCAAAGAATCCTGGTACTAATGATGCCTCTGAGGCCTCACCCGCCAGAGCGAGTGCTAAAGGATCCACTGAGAAGGTACGAATGATACTGGGATAGAGGCTCTTAAAATCGAACACTAACACATCACGATAGAGTCCGGGTTTAGACTCCATGACAAACCCACCAGGCACAGAGAGGTCACTGCGACCTGAGGCATAAGGAGGTGCTACATAGCCAGCGCGATGCAGCTTAGGCAGATAGAGATTATCGAATGCCGCTTGGGAACCACCCACTTTGTCCAACGCCAAACCAGTAAGACGAGTGCGTTCGATAAGATACTCAAGCAACTCCGCTTTTTTGAAGATCTCTAACACCAATCGACAATCTTCAATGTTATAGGTCGCTAATGCTTGTTTATCCTCTCTAAAGAGTTGCTGTATCTTCTCACCACGATCGTAAGGGTTATCAATCGCTTTACCACGCCCCAGCAGTGCCTGAGCGACACTCTCTAGGCTGAAGCTATCAAATTGCCAGGTAGCCCCTTTTAAAGTCTCGATGCCGTCGATGGCAACACGACCAGCAATGCGACTGAACCAGCGACCATTTTGACCAACATCGACGTGCATCTCACTGCTATCACGTCCAAGTTTGAGTCCAACTCGATTAGCCTTAGCTCGCCGTGCTAGCACGCGCAGATCAAAGCCAATCAAATTCCAGCCGACGATCAAATCAGGATCCCAATCTGCCACTATCTCGACAAAGCGTTGAAGCAGAGTTCGCTCATCCGAGCAGCCCTCACACCAGGCTAGTTCGGGTGCCTCACCATTAAATAGCACAAGACTCTGATCGCCCTGCTGCAAACCTATAGAGAGCAATTGATTGGCATTTAACGTGGTTTCAATATCTAACGAGAGTAGTTTTAAATCAGGTGTAAAATCATAGGGGCGTAACTCAACCCCTTTAACAGTTTCGAACTGAACAGCCCCAGTGCGAATAAACCGTTCCATCAAGTAGCGATCAACCGGCCTGATATCCTCTTCCATGAGAGCAATTTGTTCCGCCTCGAGTCGTTTTAACACTTCCCAGTAAACTTTTAGGCTTTGGCAGTAGAGACCCATGACAGGTTTTAAAGAGAGGGATTTCAGTTCTAAATGACGCAGCGTCCAACCCGATATATCTTTCAGACAGGACTCAATGGCAGCTTGATCAATAGCGAAAACAAAACAGACCGCTTCTGCATGTGTGACGGTAACCGCATGAGCCCCCTCCACCCCAGTCAACCAGAAGGTGTATTCAATACCCTGCGAACCATCTCGCTGAGTTCGAGTAAGAGGGAAGCCAGTGATTGGCATAACCGCGTTAGACACCGAAAGGGGTGACTACCTCTAGTTCAGGGAAGTGAGCCAATAGATCACTTAAGGACTCTTTCTGGAAAAGCAGCTTCAAGTTAGGCCCCGCATCCATGGTGAAATAGACCTCCAACCCCTGCTCACGAAGGTGCCACACCTTATGCATCGCCTGTAACGACTCTGGTTGCCAATAGACGAGCGGTGGCCAGCTGGAAGCAAACGTGGCATGCATAGACATAGCATTATGCTCTGCCGTAGAACCCAACAGGGTAAAGTCCTTATCTGAGATCGCCTGATGCAGCTTCGACAGATCGGCATTTGCTTGAGCGGGCCAACTGTTATAAAGGTGGGAGGTCTCCTTGGTGCGCTGCATCCCAGATCGGCTATCAACGGACTTTTCGCCGATATCTACTTTGACCAGACCGATTCGAAGATCATCCCAGGTCGCATCAATCGGGTGTGCATGACTGTCCAAGCCATCTTCACGGTGCCCCATGTGCCACTCTACAAATCCATTAAAGATGGATCGACAGGCACTGCCGCTCCCCATACGCGCAATCATGGATAGCGCTTCATTGGATAGATGAAGTGATAGTGCATCGTTCATCGCCAACGTCAGGGCCGCAAAACCAGAGGCAGAGGAAGCGAGGCCTGCCGCGGTAGGAATGTTATTTCGAGTCTCCACTCTGAAAGCGAGTGACTTGTTACCACGAAAAAGATCGATGAACCGACTGACACGACGTGCAAACTGTGAATCCTGGTGCATCTGTTGGCCGTTTAACCATACCTCATCAATCGGCTGATCAATCGGCGTTACTCGAGTTCTAGAGCCCAAATCATTCAATGAGACAGAGAGGGAGGGGTTGATCGGCAAATTAAGTTCAACATCTCGCTTGCCCCAGTACTTACACAGAGCGATGTTACTCGGAGCAAAGTGTTCCGATGAAGCGGAGACAGCCCCCAACTCGGGCAGCACTTTAGTCAGTACTTCTTGCTTAGTCATCACATTGACTCCTGTTTGAGACCTACACTGTGTATCGAGACGGGCAGATGTTGATAGGGTATCTCTGAAGGATTGGTCAAACCTAACGAGATGACAGAGTCACCCAAACCAGATCCTGAAATCTTAGCACCCAGAACACCAGACTGCTGACGCATTCTAAATTGCAGGTCTGCTAAATTAGCATCACACACTCCTAGCGCATCCATAAGCCCTGAGTATTGATCCATCAATTGCCCTAGCCGGTTCCACTCTTGTGACTCTATCGCTTGTTCTGCTGCGCGAGTCACCTGCCCCATTAATTGATAGATTGAGGTATAAATATCGGGATCGGCGTCAGCTCGCTGATTTACCAACGCAATCACCTCAGGTGTTTTCATCTTGTACCCGACGTAGAAGAGATCAATATCAGGGGTGCCTTTCAGTGGACGCACCTTGGCACCGTTCATTTCGTAGGCGATCATACCGCCCCAAATTGAAGCGGCTAAATCGGTGCCCGAACCACGACCGCCTTGAACCCTGTGAACGGCCTCTAGAGCCTGTTTGAATACCTGTTCATTGGTCACCGGCTCATTACAAAAGTTTAACAGGCAGGCAACGGTTGAAGCGGTGACAGCGGCCGATGAACCCAGGCCAACTTGATCTGAAAACTGACTGGAGACGGTTAAATCAAAACCCTGTTTTAGCTTGGATTGACATAGCTGAATTGCAGTGACCATAAAGCTGAACGTTGAATCGTCTGCTAACTCACTCAAAGCGCTCTGGTAACGGCCCAGTTCCGATTCAATAGTGACGACCTCATCCACTCGCGGGATCAAAGAGACAGACAGCCGGTTACCAACGGCCAGAGCAATGGCAGGTTGACCATGCAAGATGGCATGCTCGCCCATTAACATCAGGTTACCGGGGGCCGAATAACAGATCATACATCGTCTCCGAGACTGACACCCTGACCATCCGATTCAACCCGCCCCCAGCGCATCAAAGACGGTAACTTCAAAGCATCCGGTGTTTGATTAGGCAGATAGGCCAGCACAAGCCCACCGGCATCACCGGATACCGCACCAGCACCAGCGATTTTAGCCACACCGCCTAACCTCTCGATCCGCTCAATCAATGCGGCGACTCGGGCGGGCACCACCCCGATACGGTTTAAAAGGCGGTGGTTATCTTGAATCGCAGAGAAGAGCTGATCGAGATCGGTTTGAGCCGTTTCGATACGATGCGTCACAGCAGCAAACTCACTCCATATATCCGACTGTTCAAATTGGCTGCGAACACGCTCGACACAAACTCCGGTACTTGTTGCAGGAGTTCCGGTAAATATCCAGTACCAGTCGTTATTAAAAATATCAGGCAACAGACCCAATCGATTCGCTTGATCCTGCTCCACCTTGACCAAACCCCCCATGGTTACTGTAGCGGCATCAATCAAACTGCCGCGACCGTGTTGTAAGCGTTCGCAGTGCCGCACCTGCTCAATCAAAGTGGCTAAATCTTCATGTTTGGAGAAGAGTTTCAAGAGTGCAGCGAGCAGAGCAGCAGACGAGCCCATACCGGCACCCACCGGAATGTCCGATTGAATATCAAATTTGCCGCGCGGAATGCGTTCAAGGTTACCTAGGATACGGGCCACATCAACGGTGTAGAAAATCAACTCTGCCGGTCGAGAGAAGATCTCGCTGATGGAGCGTTCACCTCGAAGGTAGCCATCAAACGCCGCATCCAATTTATGACGAAGAGTGGAAAACTTTTCCAGAGCCATCTCATGTGCTCTGTCTGGAGTA
The DNA here is from genome assembly GCF_013283315.1 of Marinobacterium sp. xm-g-59. Taxonomy (NCBI): domain Bacteria; kingdom Pseudomonadati; phylum Pseudomonadota; class Gammaproteobacteria; order Oceanospirillales; family Oceanospirillaceae; genus Marinobacterium; species Marinobacterium sp. xm-g-59. The sequence goes on from NZ_WBYR01000007.1 coordinate 46,105, forward strand.
AACCAGCTAAGTCGAGGCAGAAGATCGGGAGTAAAGTTAACGGTCAAACGCTGTTTAACCGAGAATGCTAGAGCTGGAGCACCGTACACAACGGAGTGCTCACCACTTAAAATAATTTTTCCGGGAGCACTTGCAACCGACATGACTAACGTTCTACGTACTCACGTTTATGATCGCTAATCGCCGCCAAGCGGAAGCGGCCCTGTGTATCGGGTGCAATCACATGCTGCCCACCATCACGTGGATCAGGGTAACGGTAAAGGGTGAGATACTCTTCGTAGCTCAATTCAGTTCGATCGTTTAGCAGCTCAGCGTGGCGGCCTGTATTCAAAGCCGATTGGTAGCCCGCCACCACCTTAGCGGTGAAGAACTCACTGACCGAACCCGAACCATAACTGAACAGTCCGATACGTTTATCGGTTAAATCTTCGTTAAGTTGCTCAAGGAGGGAACAGAGCCCAATGTACATTGACGCTGTGTAACAGTTACCAATCAAACGGTTGTAGATAAGTGTTGGTTCAATCTGAGCAGCAAGCTCTTCCGGAGATTGACCCGTTTTATTGACACGGGCCAACTGTGAGTGAGCTTTCTGTGCCATCTTGCCAAAGGGTAAGTGGTAGCAGAAATAGTCGATATCACCGTAGCGAACGGAACTCTCTTCACAGAAGTTTTCCCAGCTACGTTTCAAAGATGTTAGGTAAATTTTGGTCGAGTATTTGCCATCGACCAGCGCCGTTGTACGGTAGTTGGGACGCCAAAAATCCATCACATCTTCAGTGTGAGTGCCCGATTCTGGTTCAATCTCTAGAACTCTCGGGTTTGCTTTGATCAACATTGCAACCGCACCACAACCTTGGGTGGCTTCACCTGGAGAGTCCAGGTCGTAACGAGCCACGTCAGATGCGATCACAAGCACCTGTTTACTTGGGTTACGAGCAACCAGTGCACAGGCCATTTGAACGGCCGCTGTTGCACTGTAACAAGCGTGTTTAAGCTCAACGACACGGCAGTGACTGTTCAATCCCAACAAACGATGTACATAGACACCCGCCGCTTTGGATTGATCAATACCGGTCTCAGTGGCAAACAGAATCGTTGAGATGGCATCAGTTCCAATGCGTTCAACAATAGGAAGCGCAGCGTTCGCCGCAAGCGTAACGATATCCTCATCATGCGCCGCCATCGCCATCTTCTCTTGACCGATACCATCGTAATACTTGTTCGGATCAGTGCCTTGACGTTCAGCCAGCGTGCGCAAATCGAGGTAGTAGCTCGATGTATAGAAGCTGATTTCGTCGATACCTACGGACATACTTTGATCAAATCCTTAAAACTGTTCGATGACAAGCGCTCGCTGACCCTTAAGCGCTGTCGTACTAGGCACACCTAAAAGAAACAGTGCCGTTACATATTCACGTTTTATACGTTCAATTACGTCGACAACCGCATCAGCCGATTGCATTGCAGGTTGCAGTAGAGGTGCTGCAAATCCCCCCAACGAGGCGCCGAGTATAACAGACTTAGCTAGATCAATCCCATTACGTAGACCACCGCTGGCAATTAACGTGCTCTTATCTTGCCAAGACTGACATTGATCTAACGCCACCGGTGTCGGTAATCCCCAATCTTGGAATAGTAACCCAAGGTCATCCTGATCACGACGATGATGTTCGATTCGACTCCAGGAGGTTCCGCCGCTGCCTGCCACATCGAAATAACGAACGCCTGCTCGGTAACCAAGCTCCACATCGGCGGCCGACAGGCCAGAACCCACCTCTTTCAACCAGACTGGAACGGACAAACCCTCGACAATCTGCTGGATCTGATCGGCAAGATTCTCGAAATTACGGTCACCCTCAGGCTGAATGGCTTCCTGCAAAGGGTTCAAGTGAAGATAGAGAGCATCGGCTTTCAGTAGGTCGACAGCGGCCTGACACTGCTCCAGTGAAAAACCATAGTTGAGCTGCACAGCACCAACATTGCCGATCAATAGCGCATTGGGAGCAACCGATCGAAGATCAAAACTACTCCTAGCCGAATCGTCACTGAACATCACTCGCTGCGAACCCACCGCCATCGCCACGCCACAACGCTCGGCTGCTTCAGCGAGATTACGGTTAATGGTCCGGATCAACTCATGATCGCCACCGGTCATCGATGAAATGAGCATGGGGAAGCTTAGCGATTTACCCAACAATTTAATGGACGGATCGATCTTTTCGAAATCAAGCTCTGGCAACGCCCTGTGCGTTAACTTGATACGATCGAAGTAGCGCGCATCACGATCGGTCTCGGCATCCTGCAGAATCGCATTGATGTGCTCAATCTTCCGATCGTTGGTCAACTGACTCATTTGCGTTCCATCTGAAGGTGCGACTGCATCAGCTCACCTGGGTTAGTCTGCGCAGCAATAAGCGACAGCTCACCACACAGAACCGTCGCACCACAGATTGCAGCTAATCGACGAGCATTAGCACCCGGCTCACGATCATCTCGACAGCCAAGGCGTTCTAGGTTCTCTTCTACAAAGTCGATCCCTTTGCCGTTACCGACACTGCCGACGATGAGGTTGGGTAGCGTACAGCTGAAGTAGAGATCGCCGTTGCGAACCTCTGCGTGAACCACACCTTGTGAGCCCTCAATGATATTGGCCGCATCCTGCCCTGTTGCCAAGTAAAAGGCGAGCAGCATATTGGCGTAGTGCGCATTAGCACTGCGCAAACCACCAGCGATCATTGTGCCGATCAGGTTTTTCTTGATGTTCAGATCAACAATTTTTTCCGGCGTAGAGTGAAGGCGGCGCTCAACAATATCTCGTGGAATCAGGATTTCACAAACCACATACTTTCCACGACCAAGAATACCATTAACAGCGGTTGCCTTTTTATCGGAGCAGTAGTTACCCGATATGGAGCTGTACTGAAGGTGTGGATACTCTGTCAAAATCCAAGGAATCAGATGATCAGCGGCGTTAGTCACCATATTGTGACCAGAGGCATCACCTGTCGTAAACTCAAGGCGCAGGTAAATAAGGTTACCAACCACCTGTGAATTGATATCAATTAACTTGGCGAAACGGCTCGATTTAGCCACTACCTCATTGAGGTCATCCATTCGTGCTTTTAGAGACTGGATCGCTTGGTGCGCTGCATAAGCATCTTCCGCTTCAAGCAAAATCGAGCGAGTCATACGCTCATCAATCACACTGACTTTAATCCCCTCTTCACAGAGTGTAGAGATACGTGCACCACGGCCAACGGATGGCCATAGAGGGGTTTCGTAAGTGGCTAGAGGAACACTCAACTTCTCTTCAATCAGATGACCTGACAGTTTCATCGGACCGACCCAGCGCATTGGGATCGGAGCTTGAAGAATTTTGTGTGTTTTCATCCGCTGAAAATCCAATAAAAAAGGGTTGTAGTAACAACCCTTTAGGTTCAATAACTATCTAGAAACAATTTTATCGATCACATCTACCTGATGCAATTGATTGAACTCATAACAGAGCTACTGAGATCACTAAAAAAACAAAAAACCCGAGTCATCAATCGATGATTCGGGCTTCGATTTAGCAACCTAGGCTAGTTGACGATCAGTCGAACTTACGACCTTTGCTAGCTGCGATACGCATACGAAGGGCATTCAACTTAATGAAGCCTGCAGCGTCTTTCTGATCGTAGGAACCTGCATCATCTTCAAAGGTTGCAATGCTCTCGTCAAACAGACTCTCTTCAGAGCGACGACCAACAACCGTCACGTTACCTTTGTACAGTTTGACACGGACTTCACCGTTCACGTACTTCTGGCTCTCGTCGATCATCGTTTGAAGCATCTTGCGCTCTTCTGACCACCAGAAACCGTTGTAGATTGTCTTAGCGTAACGTGGCATCAGCTCATCTTTTAGGTGAGCCGTTTCACGATCCAGTGTAATCGATTCAATCGCACGGTGTGCAGGAAGCATGATGGTTCCGCCCGGTGTTTCGTAACAACCACGTGACTTCATACCTACAAAGCGGTTCTCTACGATATCAAGACGGCCGATACCGTTTTCGCCGCCCACCTTGTTAAGGTAAGTCAATACGGTAGCTGGAGACATCTCTTCACCGTTGATCGCAACAATGTCACCCTGACGGTAGGTCAATTCAAGGTAAGTTGGCTGATCTGGAGCCTCCTCTGGAGAAACAGACCAACGCCACATATCGGCTTCAGCTTCTGCCCAAGGATCTTCAAGAATGCCGCCTTCGTATGAGATGTGAAGCAGGTTCGCATCCATAGAGTAAGGTGACTTTTTCTTTTTGTTAGAGAAATCGACTGGGATGTTGTGAGTTTCACAGTAAGCCATTAACTTCTCGCGCGAGTTAAGATCCCACTCACGCCAAGGTGCAATAACGTGCACGCCCGGTTTCAGTGCGTAGGCACCCAATTCGAAACGTACCTGATCATTACCTTTACCGGTCGCACCGTGTGAAATCGCATCGGCACCTGTCTCGTTGGCGATCTCAACCAGACGCTTAGCGATGAGTGGACGAGCGATCGACGTACCCAGTAGGTATTCGCCTTCGTAAATGGTGTTCGCGCGGAACATTGGGAATACGTAATCACGAACAAACTCTTCACGAAGATCTTCGATGTAGATCTCCTTGACGCCCAACGCTTCGGCTTTAGCTCGCGCTGGCTCAACCTCTTCACCCTGACCAATATCAGCAGTAAAGGTTACAACTTCGGCATTGTATTCATCTTGTAACCAACGAACGATTACAGAGGTATCCAAACCACCAGAATAAGCTAAAACGACTTTTTTAATGTCGGACATTGACGACTCCAACTCCATGCTCGCCCGATCAGGGCAGAGGTTAATACGGCGCACTGAACTCATGAATCAGACAGCACTGAAATTTATGGGCGGGAATTATAGCGAACATTTAAATAAATATCAGTAGATCTGAGTTTTAACTCTGCCCTTATCCATTGGATTTGTTAAACTCCACAAAACCCCATCGAAGAGTAAGGATCTACTGTGCCAAATTCGAAACAGCGTCACCCAATGGCAGACCGTTTCCGTGGTTATCTTCCCGTTGTTGTTGATGTTGAAACAGCTGGATTCAATGCTCAAACCGATGCTCTCTTAGAGATTGCAGCGGTCACACTGACCATGGATGAAGAGGGTTACCTGATCGTAGATCAGTCGATTGAAGCACAGGTGGAGCCTTTCGAAGGGGCAAATCTAGAACAATCGGCATTGGATTTTACCGGCATCGATCCTTGGTCACCGGATCGTGAAGCAGAGCCTGAACTCATGGCGATGGAGAAGATCTTCAAGCCTATCCGCAAAGCGGTTAAAGCACATGACTGCAAACGAGCCATTCTGGTTGGCCACAACGCTCACTTCGATCACAGCTTTGTCTGCAATGCAGCCGATCGCTGTGACATCAAGCGTAATCCCTTTCACCCATTCTCCACCTTTGATACCGCCACACTAGCAGGTCTGGCTTATGGCCATACGGTGTTGGCAAAGGCCTGCGATCTCGCTGGAATTAGCTTCGACAACAAACAGGCGCACTCTGCTCTCTACGACACAGAGAAAACGGCCGAACTGTTTTGCATGATTGTGAATCAGTGGAAAGAGATGGGGGGATGGGACATGATGCTCGCCCTCAGAGAAGAGAGCGAGCAGGACTAACAAGCGTCAGCGGGGATTAACCCTCAGCGCTGTCACCCTCTTCAGATTTAGCCGCTTCAGAGACCAATGTCTGTAGTTCACCGCTCGCTGCCATATCACAGATAATGTCACACCCGCCGACTAGCTCACCATTAACCCACAACTGAGGGAAGGTCGGCCAGTTAGCGTACTTGGGTAGCTCTGCACGAATATCTGGATTCTCAAGAATGTTTACGAAAGCAAAACGTTCGTTACATGACATCAACGCTTCAGATGCACGTGATGAAAAACCACACTGAGGAAAGCGAGGTGTGCCTTTCATGTAAAGAAGAATGGCATTGCTTTCGATCTGTTCTTTAATTGTCTCTAAAGTGCTCATTAACTCACCTCTTAAATCTCATTGAACGAATGGGCGCACTATACAGTAAATCTGAGTAAAAAACTCGGTTATATCCTCTCTAAGATTGCTTATTTTGTAAGCACAAAATAATATTACTCTCCAGCGACAGCCACGGCTGTCTTTTTGCGTTTTACGGAGAACACTTTCAATGACCATGACCCCTGTAATGCCCACCTACGCTCGGTTACCTGTTGCTTTCACTCACGGTGAAGGCGTTTGGTTGTTCGACACTGAGGGGCGACGCTATCTGGATGCACTCTCTGGCATAGCCGTCACTGGTCTTGGTCACGCTCACCCTGCCGTCACTCAAGCGCTCAGCGAACAAGCCGCTAAACTGATTCACACCTCCAACCTGTACGAGATCTCACTGCAACAGCAGCTGGGCGAAAAGTTATGTACCGAGACCAATATGGAGGCTGTCTACTTCTGCAACTCCGGTGCGGAATCGAATGAGGCGGCAATCAAGATTGCACGTAAATACGGTAACGACCGCGGCATCACTAACCCGTCAATTATTGTGATGGAACAGAGTTTTCACGGCCGCACCATGGCGACGCTGTCAGCCACGGGAAATCGCACCATTCAAGCAGGGTTCGAACCGCTACTGAGTGGATTCGTGCGCGTCCCATACGATGATATTGAAGCGATTAAGAAGGTCGCATCAAACAACCGCAGCATTGTGGCGATTCTTGTAGAGCCTGTTCAGGGTGAAGGTGGCGTACATGTCCCTACCGACGGCTACCTAAAAGCCTTGCGTGACATTTGTGATGAGAATGAATGGCTGCTCATGCTGGATGAGGTTCAAACAGGCAATGGCCGTACTGGCAAGTATTTTGCGTTCCAACATGAAGGTGTAAAGCCAGACGTATTGACCACAGCAAAAGGTCTTGGTAACGGAGTACCTATTGGTGCCTGCTTGGTTGCACATCATGGCAACCATGTATTCGGCCCTGGTAACCACGGTTCAACTTATGGTGGTAACCCATTGGTATGTGCGGCGGCCCTTGCGGTTTACAACACCATCCAAGATGAAGAGTTGATGGCCAACGCGATGGCTCGCGGCCAACAAATTCGTGATGGTTTGGCCGCTCGCTTTGCCGACCTTGAGGAATTTGTTGAGGTACGAGGCAAAGGGTTGATGATCGGTTGTCAGTTCAAGACTGACATTACTGGCTTAGCTAAACTTGCCTCTGACAATCAGCTATTGCTCAATGTGAATGGAGGAGGTAAGGTTATTCGATTGCTACCACCTCTAATCATCTCTGAGTCCGAAGCAGAGCAACTGATAGAGACTGTATCTGAGCTAGTTCATCAGCTACTTGCAAAGTAATCAAAACTAACTTTATTTAGGGTATCGTCAGTCATATTTGTGGCTGACGTTTTAATTTTTATGGGAACAAGACACTTTTTAACTCTTCTAGACCTAACTCCTGAAGAGCTTAACAAACTGATCAATCGTGCGATTGAACTTAAACGCATGCGCAATGCGGGAGAGATCTACGAGCCACTCAAGAATCGCGTTATGGCGATGATCTTTGAAAAGTCGTCTACGCGAACGCGTGTCTCCTTCGAAGCAGGGATGGCACAGTTTGGTGGTCATGCGATGTTCCTATCCCCTCGCGACACCCAACTAGGACGCGGCGAGCCGATTGAAGACAGCGCTCGAGTCATCTCTAGCATGGTTGATGTGGTGATGATTCGTACCTTTAGCCACGAGTTAGTTGAAACCTTTGCAGCCAACTCAAAGGTTCCGGTTATCAACGCGCTAACCGATGAGTTCCACCCCTGTCAGCTACTTGCCGACATGCAGACCTATCAAGAGATCCGCGGATCCATTAAAGATAAGACCGTGGCATGGGTTGGCGATGGCAATAACATGTGCAGCAGCTACATCAATGCAGCTCGCCAGTTTGACTTCCATTTAAACGTCGCTTGCCCTAAAGGTTTTGAGCCAGATGCAGAGCTACTTGCCGCAAACCCAGGTCGCGTAACTATTACCCATGACCCCAAAGAGGCCGTTAAAGATAGCGATCTGGTTGTCACCGATGTTTGGGCATCAATGGGACAGGAGGAGGAAGAGGCCCTTCGCCTGAAGCGTTTTGATGGATTCCAAGTGAATACCGCATTGATGGATCTCGCTAAACCGGATGCTCTATTCATGCACTGTCTGCCTGCTCACCGTGGTGAAGAGGTCAGCGATGAAATGATGGACGACCCACGTTGCGTTGCATTCCAGGAGGCTGAAAACCGCCTTCACGCCCAAAAAGCACTTCTCGAGTTCCTTCTAGTAGGCATTTAACCCTTGAGTAAGCAGTCCATGGGCTGCTTACCTGTTATGGTCTATACTGGCCTCAAAGCAAATAGCCGGAGTCAGCCATGATCGATCTTCGACATCTTAAAACTCTTGTGGCACTGAGAGATGCCGGTAGCCTTGTCGAAGCTGCAGAGCGGGTTCACTTAACCCAATCGGCCCTGTCACACCAAATCAAAGATCTCGAAGAGCGCCTAAACTGTTCATTGTTTATCCGCAAAACCAAACCGATTCGTTTTACCTCAGCTGGACAACGCATCCTATCGTTGGCGGATGATATTCTACCGATGATCCGAACAGCCGAGCGTGATATTGCTCGCTTAGCGGGTGGTGAAGTCGGTCGTTTGAATATCTGTATTGAGTGTCATAGCTGTTTTGATTGGCTCATGCCAACCATCGACTCGTTCCGCAAAAATTGGCCTGACGTTGAGATGGATCTCTCAACCGGCTTTACATTCCAGCCACTGCCTGCACTGGCTCGTGGTGATATTGATCTCGTTATCACATCGGATCCAGAGCCAAGAAACGGCATTCACTACGTTCCACTGTTCAGTTACGAATCGATGCTAGCGCTAAGCCGCCAGCACCGACTCAACGCTAAAAAGCAGATTGAGCCGTCCGATCTATCGGAAGAGACCTTGATCACCTACCCCGTCGATCAAAACCGTTTGGATCTGTTCACACGATTTTTAGATCCTGCAGGAATCGAACCTCAAGAAATTCGCACTGCGGAGTTAACCGTTATGATGGTGCAGCTGGTTGCTAGTGGTCGAGGCGTGGCTGCGTTGCCAAACTGGGCACTGCACGAGTACCTTGAAAAGCAGTTCATCGATGCCAAGTCATTAGGTGAAGAGGGTTTGTGGTGCACACTCTACGCGGCCATACGCGAAGAGCAGAAAGAGTCAGACTTTATGCTGGACTTCCTAAGCACTGCGCAAGAGATCAGTTTTAAACGACTCAAGGGCATTAAAGCCGCGATCACCAAGTTTGAACACAACGATGAGTAAAGCTCAAGCCGTTACACGATCGATCGAAGCGATCAGAGATGAGATGGTGCGTTTATCACTCTGGGAGGCATCGCCACCAACCCAGGAAGCGTTAAACAGTCAACAACCCTTTTGCATCGACACGCTTAAGTTTACTCAGTGGTTGCAGTGGATTTTGATCCCTAGGCTTGAAGCCCTTTTAAAAACAAACATTCCTGTTCCCGACTCCAGTGCCATTCACCCTTATGCCGAAGAGGCACTGAAGAGTCGTAAAGAGAACACGCACTTAATCGCTCAGATTCAACAACTCGATAGAGCACTCAGCGGGGATAGTAATGGCTGAAAGCTACGGTCTATTTGAACAGATACTGCTTATTTTCATTGGTGCCGTTGTAGCCACCACCCTGTTTAGACGCTTGAAACTACCCGCCATTCTCGCCTACCTAGCTATGGGCGCCCTGATTGGCCCGTTTGCACTTCAAGTTGCGCACCCTGATCAGATGGCGCTGCTTTCAGAGCTAGGCGTTGTATTCCTCCTTTTCATGCTGGGTCTAGAGTTCTCGTTGCCGAAAATGATTGCCATGCGCAAGACCGTTCTCGGCTTAGGTTCAGCCCAAGTAATTACCACTTCCGCTATTTTCATCGGCTTATCACTACTCATGGGGATGGAGTTGGCACCATCCATTGTTCTCGCCGGTGCATTAGCTTTATCTTCAACGGCCATCGTTACTAAGGAGCTCATTCGACTCCAGCAGCTAGGCCAACCGCATGGGCAACTATCCTTTGGGATTCTGCTATTTCAAGACATCGCAGCTGTCGTCTTTCTGATCTTAGTCCCTGCGCTTGGAACCAGCACCGCTGAAAGTAGCGAATCCATAATCTGGCCTCTACTGCAAGGCGCTGGATTACTCCTACTCCTTCTCATTCTTGGGCACAAAATTCTTCCCGCACTGTTTAATGAGGTTGCACGTGAGCGCTCGGATGAGCTTTTTGTTCTAGTTGCACTGGTCACCGCTATGACAGCGGCTTGGATTACTCACGCAGCCGGCCTTTCAATGGCACTGGGTGGATTCCTAGCGGGCATGATGTTGGGAGAGAGCCATTTTAAGCATCAACTTGAGAATGACATTCGCCCATTCAGAGATGTGTTGCTAGGACTCTTCTTCGTCACTGTGGGTATGCAGCTTGATCTGTCTGCACTGGTTGAAAATATCCACTGGGTTATTTTAACGACTCTGATGTTGGTCACGGCGAAAACCCTCGTCATTTTGCTGCTAGGTCGTCTATTCGGTAATAACGCAAACACCTCCCTGAAAGCAGGCATCAGTCTAGCTCAAGGCGGTGAGTTTGGCTTTGCCCTACTCGCGGTTGCTCTGACCTATCACGTGATCGACAGTGACCTAAACGCTGTCTTAGTCTCCACCATTATCATTTCGATGGTCATTACACCTAGTCTATTAAATAAAGCCGATTGGATCGCAGAGCGCTTTTTCCCAACCGAAAACAGCACTGAGTCTGTGCCAGAGCACCAACATGCTGATGCCGCCAGCCAACATCACGAACTCGCCGACCATGTCATCATTTGTGGCTATGGTCGTGTTGGACAGATTGTGGCTCGTTTTCTGAAGCAGATGGGGATTCAATACGTAGCCATCGATCCGGACCCGATTCGCATTAAAGAGGCCTCTTCAGCCGGTGAGCCTGCCTATTACGGCGATGCCAAACGTGTCGATATTATGCGAGGCTTAGGAGCTGCGAAGGCTCGCCTTATTATTCTGACGCTGCCTAACCCCAAGTCGAGCCTTGAGACGTTAAAACAGATCAAGCGCGAATTCGGTGATATCCCAGTACTCGTTAGAACCCAGGATGATTATCACTTAGAGCAGTTTCAGATATACGGCGCAGCAGAGGTGGTACCTGAGGCCCTTGAAGGCAGCCTAATGTTGGTCTCTCACGTCCTCACACTGCTGGATGTTCCCGCAGATATCATCAAGGAGCGCATTCGTACCGTAAGATCACAACGTTACCGAATATTGCATGGTTTCGTGCACGGCGGACAATCCCTGAAAGCGGATTTAGACCCAAGCCGAGTGATTCAAAAGCACGCGGTTACTCTCTCTGAAAACGCCTATGCTTGTGGCAAAACCCTAGACGCCCTCGACCTAGAGTTGGAGATCAGCTCACTGATTCAACAGGGTGAGGAGATCGATAACCCATCGGGAACTCTGCTGCTTAATGAGGGTGACACTTTGATTCTGAACGGATCGCCTAGGGAGATTGAACAAGCAGAAGAGAGGATTCTGCTCGGCAACCTGTGATTCGCTCGCCGACATGGTAAAATCGCGCGCTTAGAAAATGGAGTCAGCGATGAGCGATCAACAGGTAACTTTAACCGCACTATTCAAACAGGCCGGAACCGCGATGCGTATCTACGATCTCGGCCGTCGCATCAGGGCATTCAGTGCTGACGAGTTTGAACGCATCGAGACTCAAGCCACCCCTTACCCTACTCCCTATCTGCAGCACGCCTGGATAGCTCTCCTACTTTGGAATCCTAAGTCTGCAGATGAGAATGCCGTCTGGTTTTTAAAGTTACCGCTCGATGAGCAAGGGTTTCTGCTCAGCGCTGTTCGTGATGATATCGTCAATCGCCTCCTGCAAAACGTTCAATCCAGTATCGACGGTGTTCCGACAGAAGACAGCCTAAAGGAGAATCCTTTCGCGTTTAAACCAATCGATGAAAAGATGGCACTGTTTCATGCGAAAGCGGCTCTAGATAACCAGCAAGCAGCATCTGCCTATTATGAGCCTGTGCAGCAGTTTATCAGCCAACCCAACCTTGATACAGGCTGGGAGAACTTGTCACTTCAGGGCTTGGCTGATTTTGTTGTAAGACTTGAACAGTCCGGTAATGAAGCCACTCTTGTGAACGCACTCAATCAGCTTCCAGAAGGCTTACACGCACAGGTTCTTGGGTTGCTTGAGCACGCAAAGCCTAGCAGCGATCTATCCAAAATGCTGTTGCAGCAGCTAACAGAGGCATTAAACGAAAACAGAGACCCAGTGCTCATCTCGCTTCTTGTCCGTGCGCTCTCAAGTGCTAAAACAGAAAGTCATACGCATCAGGCGATTGAAGCTGTTCTTAATAGCAGAGCAGCACAGAGTGCTGAGTTGCTCGCTGCGATCGCTACCCGTTGTGAAAACGCGCTGCTCGAGCCAACACTTCTAACTCTGTTTTTAGAAGCGTTAGCCCAGTGTGATGCTGGGCAGAACGCCTTCAGTCGCATCCTGGCAGACCTAATGTACCTGCCTGTTCATCGAGTATTGATGGTTCAAGCGCTTCGCTCATCCTCGGTGTCCGATGCACTGAAACAGGCAACCGATCTAATGTTCGGCCCACACTTTCGCCAACCACAATAGGCTCTTGCAATGAACAGTGTTCGCGCTATCGCTCACCGATTAACTCGTCAGACTGGCGATCAGTCATTTCACCTGAAAGAGCAACCTATAGGGTCAGAACTGAATGCCCGAAAACTGCTAAACGAAATCGATCAGGTCTTCACCCGCAGGGCCACCAAGCGATATGGCCGCTTTGCGGATGAAGCAACGAGCTTCAAAGGACTACTGCTGAACTGGCAAGAGAAGGGTCTAGACCTAACTCAATTCAGCTCCAAAGTGATCGAGTTGTTAGCGGTGATGTTTGAGACTGAGGATTTAGAGACTGATGGTTACTGGGCGTTCATCGAGCAAGATGAAACTGACCTACACGAACTCTGGATAGCGCAATTAAAACAGACCGATGGTTGGTGTTTTGATGAGAGCAATGAGCTGATTGAATCAGAACAGATTGAGTTTTCAAAAATGGGGCTCTGTTGCTGCATCGATCTAAAGCGCCTGTTTGACCCTAGCGCCAGTCGCTACCTAACCTTAGGCTTCGGTTTTGGTGACCGCTCTGCCACTCGAGCTTTGGGAGAGTTTATTGGCTTCTTCGATACGGTGGATACCCAAGCTGACACAGAGCGCTTCATGGAGGTGGTTCGTGACTACAGCGCCAATATGCCGGAAGAGGCTGGTAAACGTTATCAGAAAGAGGTTGCCGAGTTCTGTATAGAGCAATCCAAAGCGGGTGAGTCCGTTAGTTATCGTGACCTAACCGCCTCGGTTGAAAGCGACCAAGAGGTTGGGTTTGATCAATACATCGCTTCTGAAGCCCCAGAACTTAAAGAGCAGTTCATTCCCGATCGCGCCAGTCTGAAAAAATACGTTCGCTATACGGGTAGAACGCGTGAGGTATCGATCAGCTTCAGCAATGAATCGCTTGGAAAATCGATCTCTTTCGATCCAAACAGTGAAACTTTGACAGTAAAGGATCTGCCTGCGAACCTGATCAAGCAGCTCAAAGAGCAACTCGGGCCAGAGACTAAGGAGTAACCGATGCACTTTTTCATCATCATCGCGGGGGTCGCTTTCTTCATCTATTGGAAGTTTTTTAGACCACGCCAATTAGAGGTATTTATCGTCTCGGTCATTGCCACAATGATCACCATGACGCTGGTCGCGATTGTGTTTGATGATGTGAAATTGGGCTTTCTCTTTTCAGTATCGATTCTGGGGTGGAGTAAGCTGTTTGATCAACTGATCAGCGATCAAAATGCCTCGAAAATGTCGAAGCACCTTAAACGCTTTCTTGGAAGAAAATAGTTCTCTTGGATCTGACTATTGAGTAGTTGGCAGCGTCCAACCACGATCTTGAGCCGTTGCTAGACTCTGCTGGTACTGTCGCGAGCGCACATTGGAGCCCTCAGGCAAGGTCAAGTAATAGAGCAATTTGCAGGCTTCCGCCTCATCGATCTGATGGGTTTTAGCAAACTCGAGCATGGTGGTTGCATGCGTCAATTCGCTTTTGTCTTCAATCGCAACAGGCACCGGTTGATCAATCGTCTCACCAGCACGCACCCGCTTTGAAATCATATCGTAGTAGTATCGAAAACGTGGGTAGATATTGGCTTCCGCCTCCCCTCGAATCTCATACCAACCGGTCTGCTTAGCCGCCTCATATACTGCAGGGTGAGACCAACCGTGATGATGATCACCCGCGTATCGACAAGCCTCTTGGTAAGCTTCATAACTGCTAGGAAGACCAAAGTCTGCTCCAACCTCTTTTAGTATGTTGAGGAACTCTGAGATGGATGGCATCCAAGCTAAGGTCTCTTTACAACGATTAATAGCCGCTACCAGTTCATTTTCACCATAGCCAGAGATGCTCATTGCCCACTCACGTTTGGCAATCATAATCTCCTGCTCGGTTTCAAAAGCACTTTTGAATTTATGGCCATAGATCGCCATGAAACGAGCAAACACCATGTTGACCATCGCTTTGGTCTCTTGGCTGATCAGCTCGCGTTGCGGCGCCTCATGTTCAAGCGTACTGAGTGAGCGATTACCAGTCGAGGTTTTTGAGGTCCATGACGGCTGCGGTAACCCGTTTTCGGTTTTCCCGAGTATCTCGTCGACTTTTTTCATGCTGCCCACCGGCTTGTGAAGATTCGTTAAAACGTTCAGCTTTAGCCGAACGGCTCTCTTGATCACGAACGGCACGTTTTACCCAGGCTAAGAATTTCTGGTTCCAAACGCTCTGGTGATCAAGTTTATCCAGATAGTAGAGTGTAAATTCATCAAGATGCGATTCCGCAAATCGAGCTTCAATACCATGCTGCTGAAGCAACTGATAGAAACTCTCATCAGGCCTCCAAGAGACATCCATACGAATTTGAAGTTTGCGTTTTTGTTCAGCCGCTTCGAAAATTTCATCCAACTCATTGGTTGATCGACGCCAGCCACCACCAAAACTGGGCGGCACGTTCCGTCTAGAGTTTGGCAAACGATGAGTTTGAGGTCGAGCAGCTGTCGCCTGGATGGCTGCAGGCGCTTGTTTTGTCGCAGGCGTTGCTACGGATTGAGAAGCCCCCTTTTCAAAACTAATCAGCAGTTGATCATCAGATACTTGCAGACCAAACAGGGATTCAGATGCCAGCGTGTAAAGAAGCTCAAGCAACTGTGCCTCACTCCAGAAGGGGCAGCGCTCCTGCAACGCAGACAATGAGAGAGTTAACTCATCTGCTTTGACAATAAGGCGGTACTGTTCAATCAGACCCAACAGCAGCGCACCATCCACACCATACTTGGATGCTAGGGATGGGGAGACAGATAGAGGCTGTTCGGGTAGATCGTTCATCAATACACTCTCAAAGTTGATCAATTATTTTAACAGCGCCGATTGATCCATAACAGTAGAAACCTCATTACTGTTTGAACTCTTGTGGAAAGTATCCCGTTTTTAAGTAGACTGAATTTAGTCTTAGTATAAGAGTGACCTATGTTTCCAGAGAAAATGAATCCTTTAAGGGCACGCCGTTTAGGGATTGATACACACCACGAACCCAACATCTACCTTCGTTCAGACAGTTCTGTCTGCAAATCGGAAGGGTTTAATAGCTTAACGCGTGTCCTCGTCTCGACAGAACAGAATCACATGATCGCCACGTTGAATATCGTGACGGGAGATCTGATCGACGAGGGGGAGATCGGACTCTCTGAATCGGCTTGGGAGAAACTTAAACTGATAGGACATGAGTCCATATGGCTGTCTCACCCAAGGCCTGTTCACTCGCTGTCGCATGTGCGATCAAAGGTCTATGGCCATAAATTGAATGAAGAGCAGTTTAGCGAAATTATTAATGACATCGTTGATGAACGTTATGCTGATGTTTACCTAGCCGCCTTTATTACGGCCTGTGGTGACGACAAGTTAGATGATGAAGAGATCACCTCTCTCACTCGCGCAATGATCAATGCTGGTAGCACAATTGATTGGGGGCTGGATCAGGTCCTAGACAAACACTGTGTGGGTGGCCTACCCGGAAATCGCACCACGCCCATTGTGGTCTCCATATTAACAGCTGCAGGCTTAACCATTCCCAAAACCTCTTCACGAGCAATCACATCCCCAGCCGGTACGGCTGACACCATGGAGACGTTGACCGACGTCAGTCTCACTTTAGATCAGATGCGAGAAGTAGTTCACTCGGAAGGAGGTTGTCTAGCCTGGGGAGGGTCCGTGAGGCTGAGCCCTGCTGACGATCTACTCATTCAAGTAGAACGCGCACTCGATATCGACAGTGAAGGACAGCTGATAGCCTCTGTTTTATCAAAAAAAGTAGCCGCAGGCGCGACCCACGTTTTGATCGACATTCCAGTAGGGCCAACCGCTAAAGTTAGAGATGATGAAGCCGCCGATAAGCTAGCAAACAGTTTTAAACGAGTGGCTGATAACTTAGGTATCACCTTAGCCATTGTTAAAACAGACGGGACTCAACCGGTCGGTGAAGGAGTTGGACCCGCTCTTGAAGCGCGAGATATTGTCCGAGTTTTAAAATGTGATGAGCAAGCACCTCAGGATCTGCTAAATCGCGCGGTCTACCTTGCCGGTGCAATGCTCGATTTAAGCGGTAAAGTTTCACCTGGCGAAGGTGAAAAGCTCGCCAGAGAGTTGGTTACAACGGGGAAAGCTTGGGAGAAATTTGTTGCCATCTGTCAGGCGCAAGGCGCTTTTAAAGAGCCACCTATAGCCCACTATCGTTACGAAATGTTAGCGGAGAAGGATGGCACTCTCGCCACTGTTGATAATCGTATTCTAGCCAAAGTCGCCAAGTTGGCCGGTGCGCCAGCTGATGCGGCGGCGGGGGTTGATCTACACGTTAAAGTAGGCGATCTGATCAAACGTGGGCAGCCCATGCTAACGATTCATGCTGAACACATTGGCGAGCTAAACTACGCGGTAGACTATCTGCAATCACACCTACAAATTTTAACCTTTGGTGAATAGGTGACGTATGAAAAACTCCATTCTATTTAATCTATCTCCAAGCCACCCTATTCCGGAGAAACTCGCTGAAGCTACCGGTCTACCATTAGGTCAATTTGAAATCCGTCACTTCCCTGATGGGGAGACGTTTCTCAGGGTTGATACCGACGTAGCACAATCCAACGTGGTTATTTTCTGCGACCTCTACCAACCCAATGAGAAACTGTTTCCGCTACTCAGTTTTGCAGAAAATGCGCGCGAGCTTGGCGCTAGCAATATCTGTCTGATCACGCCCTATCTTCCGTATATGCGCCAAGACAAACGTTTTCATACTGGCGAATCGATCACCTCTAGACACTTTGCTAAGCACCTATCCCTCGCCTTTGATGCACTGATAACGGTCGATCCACACCTACATCGTTATCCAACACTGGATGCGGTATATACACTCAACGGAATGGTCTGCACGGCGCAAACGGTGATTACCGAGTTCCTAAAAACTCAAACCGATAACTTATTGTTGATCGGCCCTGATGAAGAGAGTGAACAGTGGGTAGCTGCCATCGCTAACGCATCTAATCGCCCCTATCAGATCCTGTTGAAAGAGCGATCAGGTGATTACGATGTCGCTGTGACAGAGCCTGAACTGGCCCAATACAGAGGCTATCGTCCTGTATTAGTCGATGACATCATCTCCAGCGGAAGAACCATGCTAGCGACCATCGAACACTTGGAGTCAGCGGAGATGGGTAAACCTTTGATCCTTGGGGTACACGGTATTTTTGCTAAAGATGCATATGCACTATTGAAAGATATTGCCGAAATTCACAGCTGCAACAGCATCGTCCATGAGACAAATTCCTTAGATCTGACACCGGTCATAGCCGATCAACTGCTAAGCTATCTTAAACAACTTTAATGAGTAGTCGTATAAACGTTGAACTGATCGAGGATTTTCTCAGTTCGAGTGAAGCAGATGAGTTGCTCATGGAGCTCACAAACACCTTAGAGTGGCGCCAAGAGAGTATTACCCTTTATGGAAAAAGCCACCCTATTCCAAGACTGCAGTGCTTTGTAGCATCAAAAGGTGTTAGTTATCGCTATTCTAATCTGACGATGGAGGGTAGCGGCTTTCCGAGCATTCTCGAATCCATTAAAGACAAAATCGAGTCAACGGCCAACCACACATTTAATGCCGTTCTTTGTAACCTCTATCGAGATGGGCATGACAGTATGGGGTGGCACAGTGATAACGAGCCAGAACTGGGCGAACAGCCTGTCATCGCGTCACTGTCACTAGGGAGCTCTCGCACCTTTCGATTTAGAGATTTAAAGAGTAGAAAAGAGACCGTCGACTTTGAACTCAGCCACGGCTCTCTGCTGATCATGAACGCTGGAGTTCAAGAGAGTTGGGAGCACTCAGTGCCAAAACGTCTTCGCGTTAAACAACCGAGAATCAATCTAACCTTTCGACTAATCGATCCAGCTCGCTAGCCAACGCATAACAGGTTCTGCTGGCTCAGGATCTTTATTGGCATCAACATAGAGCGGCTCAACCAACGATTGAGCCTTCAGATTTGAAAACACTTCAAACAGTCGTTTGGCCGCCCCGTTGAAATAGTCATAACTTGAATCCCCTAACCCTACCAATGCAAAGCGCTGATGGGTTAAATCGGGCTCTTCATCTAATAGATCACAGTAGAGCGGCATCAAACCGTCTGGGATGTCTCCCATTCCTGTCGATGCCGTCATAATCAGCAGGGAAGCTGATGGATCAAGATCAGAGAGCTCGGGTGTATCTAGCCATTCACACTGATGTCCCTGAGTGGTCAGAAATTCCTGACACTCATCAGCCAATTCAATAGTTGAACCATAAACGGTACCGACGATGATTTGAAACTTAGACATCCAATAACCCTGCTGGAGAGCCGCTTATATTAGTAAAGTTAATAAATAACCAAGAGATCTATAACCAAACTAGTTAAGAAAAACTTAACCTAAGCAGCATCTATTATTAACGCTTATACCTAGCCTATTATTAGGAACAGTTAATATAAAAACAATAGAGGATCACTGATGAGAAACCCACTGTTTCACCCAATGAGTTACGACATGGTCAACGACAATGTTGTTAGAACACGTGCCGCTTTTCTATTCTTAGTACCCGTCTCTATATTAGTCATCTTCTACAACACCATAAATGGCTCGGCTTTCATTGTTGATCCCAGCACACTGGAAGATACTTGGGAAACCAACATGGCTGGGCAGATCATCTACTCCGCTGAGGTCGTTCGCCAGGTCTACGACTGGACCCCACAAACTTACCTATTGCTCTATGTCCTTTGGGAGATGGTGCTAAGTCAAAGCAAACGCACCGCTTGGCTCTGCCCTCTGTTCTGGATTTCCGCTGCCATGAACCGTCACCACAAGCCGGTCTACCGCCCATACCAGCCTAAGAAGTTTGCTTGGAAGATTGGTACCGCACTGGTTGCAGCCTGCCTGCTCTTCTTCAATCCGGTACCGGTTGCCGAATTTGTAAACAGCCTCACAGGAAGTGAACTGCTGACAACCACACAAAACTGGATGCCTCGCTGGACCCCGCTAGTGACCATTCCTCTCTGTCTAACCTTCATGTGGCTTGAAGCCGCTGCAGGTTGGTGTGCCGGCTGTTGGTTCCACTCGGTGCTGGTAAAAGTCGGTATCTTCAAAGAGCACTGTGACACCTGTGTTGACAGTAGCAACGACTAAAAGACGATAGCTAGTTCACTCAAATCCTTATAAATTGTGAGGATCTTATACGATCTATACGGTCCTCACTGACATGCCACATCGATCACGTTTTAATTCGGTACTCCCTTTCACTGCTCTGCGTGAGGTCTTTAAAGGGGGGTACCGTTTTGATCATTTCATCAAAGACCTACTCGCCGGTTTAACTGTCGGTATCATCGCCATTCCGCTCTCTATGGCACTCGCCATTGCCAGCGGTGTACCTCCACAGTACGGTCTCTATACAGCGATCATTGCCGGTATATTGATCCCTTTAACCGGTGGCTCTAGATACAGCGTTTCAGGCCCAACGGCTGCATTCGTAGTCATACTCTATCCCGTTGCTCAAAGTTACGGCTTGAATGGACTTCTACTCGCAACGCTTCTGGCCGGTTTGATCATGCTCACGCTCGCTTTCGCGAGGTTAGGTCGGTTGATTGAGTATATACCCGAACCGGTGACTCTCGGCTTCACCAGTGGCATTGCCGTCGTTATCGCAGTATTGCAACTCAATGATTTCCTAGGCCTTCATATAGCTGAAATGCCTGAATTCTTCTTTGCCAAGCTTGTCACCCTGTTTGACCATCTTCCTGCCATTCACACCGGGGAGCTCGTTGTCGGGGTGGTGACACTGGCCTCATTGATCATTTGGCCAAAATTTAAAACGCCCATCCCAACCTATCTTCCAGCAGCCATTGTCGGAACCCTAGCGGCTTTTCTCTGGGGCTTTAACGAGATAGAGACTAGCTGCTTCTCGCTGACCGTCATCTTTGACATGGTGATCGCCATTTGCGTGGGCGTCGTGCTAGCGGCACTGCTCTTCATGCGAGACATAGCACAGATGACCCAAGTAAAAGATATCAGTGGGGTGCGTAAACATGTCCCTAGGCCGCTCTCTGAAAGAACCGCCGTCTACAAAATCAAAGGTCCGCTTTTCTTTGCTGCCGCTGATCGAGTTTTTGACCAACTGGAGCACCTAAGCCAAGGAAAACAAAAAATCATCTTATACCTAGATGGTGTATCGATACTGGATGCCGGCGGGCTGTCGGCACTTGAACGTTTCATTGAACGTCGAATTCAGGATGGCTGTGAAATCGTTTTGGCAGATCTGCAGTTTCAACCGTTAAAAACTGTCTCTCGATCTGACCTGACACCTCTACCGAACCAGTTAAGTTTTACCGCCACCTTAGCAGAAGCGCTAGAGTAGATCTGATAGAATACACAACATAACCATTTCGAGAGAGACTATGGCCACCGCATCTGCAGTACACATTTTGGTAAAGACCAAAGAGGAAGCTTTGGCGATATTAGCTGAGCTTAAAAAGGGCAAGAAGTTCGATCAGCTCGCTAAAAAACACTCTATCTGCCCATCAGGCAAAAAAGGCGGTAGCCTCGGTGAGTTTCATCGTGGCGATATGGTCAAAGCCTTCGATGATGTGGTCTTTAAGCGCCCGATCTTAAAGGTACACGGCCCTATCAAAACCCGTTTTGGCTACCATCTAATTAAGACCCTTTACCGTAACTAAGGTCAAAGCCTATCTAACCAACCAGAAACAGTGTCGACCAACTCAGATTTATGCGTTTTAAAGTAGTGCTCTGCCCCTTCAACAACCAGCTGTGCCGACTTTGGATTACCTGCTTTTTCCAGCATAGCCAGACGCTCTGGCGCTTTTCTGATAACAGCCGGGAAATCTTCACTGCCATAAAGGTCTAAGACTGGCATTGGCATTTTATCGAGCTGAAAAGGTTCTACCATCGGTTGTTTGTAATCGGTGGCTCCCATCCCGATTCCGACATAGGCATCAAATGAGGCTAAGCTCGCTTCAGGTTGATTCTTAATCCAACGCTGCGCCATGTGTGAACCACAACTGTGAGCGAGCAAAACAACTTGACCACCCTGCTCCTTAGCAAACTCAGTCGCAGCCTGGAAACGTGGGGCAGCTTCATCAAAGATATCGACGTAGTCAAAATACTTAGCGCTCTTTTCCAAAACCGGAAGTTGAATGCTGAGGGTATTCCAACCCGCTTCAACCAAACCCACTCGCAAAGGGTTTACAACGCTCTCCCAGTCGGCGTGATAACCACGTCCATGAGCGATGATCACTGTCCCTTTTGGCTCGTCGGCCTCCATAAAGATCGCTAGAAACTCCCGATCACCGTCACTGAGTTCTATAGGGTCGCCATCAAAGATGACATCAACTATTTCATCCACCATCCGTTGTTCACGTTCAAGATCAGGGACTCGTTGAGCATGAGCGACAGTGGCAAGCATCGATACCCACAGTGTAAATGCTAACGGGAAGGTAGATAGGCGCATGACAAACTCCTAAGATGAATCAGACAGGTTAACTGTATTAAAGCAGAATACGAAAAGGTGTAAATATTGAGTCACTTTTAAAATAAATTAATAACTTAGGGAACTTTTCAGGAAAACCTGTCTCTATATAGATAAGTGTCACAATGTTCATTAATGGTACAAAAGCAAAGTCCAATGAGAATCATCGCAACCTCTTTAATCTGCTCAACACTGCTGGTAAGTGGATGCTCTAGCGTGAGTTACGACACGGCTCATAAGCTACGTATCAATGGCGATGTAGTCACTGCCCAATGTGAATCATCCATGTCAACGGTCACTGAGCATGAGAAGTTAAAATGGGGACGTAACATTGCAACGCCTATTTTGACGGTAGCGACCGTTGGATTGGCACCCATCATCATCGGTGCCAACGCAGCCTTGGACTATGTCGATCGCAAAAATGCATCCAACATGTTGGAGAGTTGCGGCAAGAATCCACTCAATGAAGAGCAGATACTTGCCGATGTTGGTACTAACGCCATGGTAAACGTCGCATTAGGCGCGGTTGATGTGGGTGGTGTGCTATCACCTGTTAGCTCAAACGCCGCAAACTAGCTCTAGCTTCTACTCTGCGCCCAATCGATACGCATCGTGGCAGGCCACACACTGCGACGTAAGATCGGCCATTTTCAGAAAAATCTCCTGGCTATCTTCGGTAATTTCCGCATCCCTGAGCGTCGTAGCTAATGCATTGGCTTTAGTGTGCATCCCGTGACCCAACATCTGCATACCAGAAGGCATATACTCTCGAGCTGAATGCAGGCCATTAGCACCGTGACTGTTGCCAAAACCAAGGTGCTGCTCAATCGCTTCTGCAGCCTTAACATAGTCTCCAGATGCCACATTCATTAGGGCTAGGTTTACCCCTCTCAGGTGGTCTCGCATGTTCTGCAAAGTGAGATGGTATTCAGCTTCAGGGAACAACACGAGTTCTCTCTGGTCATTGACGATAGGCGTGGCCTCCTCTTCAGCCATGCCGAGATGTTTCATCATCATCTCATGATCCTGTTGAGTCATTTTACTGTGGTCAACGGACATCTCTGCCATTGAGTGGCTAGAAGCCGTCATCAAAAACAGGGCTAATGAGAGTGGAGTCAGTTTTTTCATGCCAGGACCTACGAAGTAATTATTCGATCAAAGAATAATAGCAGAGGTTAAAAATTAATAAGACTTTTCCAAAGCAGAAGAGGATAATGGTAATAAGACTCTTGTTTATGGTTATAAAAAGTAAGAGTCGCTATTAACACTGAGGAAAGATCATGAAAAAGCTTTTAAGCATCGCTACCGCTGCAGTATTTGCGGGTACCACATTAACTGCAATCGCCAGCGACGAACACATCCAGCTATGGGACAAAATGAACGCTTACACCGTTGAGCTTGAAGATGGCCCAATGGAGATCACTCGAGTTAAAACTCCACCTGCATTGATTAAGGGTTACCTACAACCAATGGTTCCAGCAGAAGGTGTAACGCCAGTTGGTGAGATCGATGTGATCGAAGCGATTGGTAAAGAGAACAACATGATCGTTGATATGCGTATGAAAGATCACGTTCTTCAACTAGGTACCATCCCTGGATCTATCAACATTCCATACACTGAAGTTGCCATGAACATGGATCAATTCGGTTGTGAGAAAAAGGGTGAGGGTTGGAGCTGTGCAGACGTTACAACTAAGATCTACGCTTTCTGTAACTCAAGCACCTGTCCACAAAGCCCAAGCGGCATTCGTGCCATGATCCGTGAAGGCTACCCAGCAGAACTGATCTACTACTACCGTGGTGGTTACCAAGATTGGACCATTCATGGACTTACAACGGTTGAGGGTGAACTCTAATTGAGAGAGTGAGCTGATAAATATTCTAAAGAGGCCTTAGAGCCTCTTTTTTTATTCCTGTTCAATGAATAAAATAGGCTAAATTTTGATCAGGAACATGAATTGAAAACCTACTCTCTAAAAGCCCTTATTATCTCAGCCGTGTTATTGGTCAGCGGCGCTCTCAAAGCCGATGATTCTGCTAGAGCCTTCTACCAACTTGCAGAGAGACCGGTCACACTGATTGATATGGGCTTTTACAGACTCAACCTTGATCTAGATAAGCAGTTAATCCCGAATATTGCAGATCTTCTTAATACCCGAGACGAGCAGATTGGCATGCGCGCCTACATCTCCTCTTCACCTGAAACCGATATTATTTTAATCGTTGAGACACGCCTTAAGGGTGCGTTTGATGATTCCCGAAGTACGCGAAAAGCAAAAGCACTGTGCGACAAAATTACCGCTGAATCCGCACTCTATTTCTTTAGAAATCCTTTAATCGATTACTTTCAGACATTTGACCCATTTGAAGAGCCACTACCTAAGGAGTTAGCGGGTCATCTTGAAAGCGCACTTCGCCTCAGTGCGATTGTACCCACCAAAGAGGGGTTACCTGAGTATCGTTGCATGCGCCCGCTTAAACTTCGTTAAAGTTCAACGATTCTGCGCTTAACACCGCTCAAGGTGAACGCATCACGATCGGCGGCCGCCGGGAAGCGAGATCGATACTCCATAAGATCGTCTTTATTCAGCGAAACAGATTCGATCGTTGCTTGAAACGGTTCACTCTCTTTTAACAACTCCCCATCAAAAGAGATCACCAGGCTGTCGCCAGAATACTCCAGTCCATTTCCGTCCGTACCGACTCGATTGACTCCAACAACATAGGCTAGGTTCTCCACGGCTCGCGCCTGAAGCAGAGAGCGCCACGCGACTCTTCTAGCAGCCGGCCAGTTAGCCACATAGAGAAGCAGATCATACTCATCACAATTTCTTGACCATACCGGGAAACGAAGGTCATAACAGACCAGCGGCATAATTCGCCACCCTTTGTAGTGAATAATGACGCGCTCTTCACCGGCCGAGTAGTGATTTGGCTCATCACCCATAGTGAACAGATGGCGTTTGTCGTATTTAGCGACACGCCCCTCAGGGGTGATAAATAGGAAGCGATTTCGAAACTCCCCTGCCACAGAGACGGAGAGACTGCCTGCCAGAGCTTTCCCGCTTTGAGACGCGAGTTCAATCAGCCATTGTAAGTTCTTACCATCAATCGGTTCTGCACAGGTTTCAGGTGACATGGTAAAACCTGTCAAAAACATCTCAGGCAGAACGACTATATCGCAACTATCTAAAGCTAATATCTGCTCATCGATAGCCTTACGGTTGGCCTGAGAGTCCTCCCAAGCAAGATCGATCTGAAAATAGCTCAGCGTTAAATTCGACATAGGCGTTCAATCGCTTTATCAAGGGTGTCATCCGCTTTGGCGAAGCAGAGACGAATACAACCTGTCTGCTCACCGTTTGAGTAGAACGGCGAAAGAGGAATGGCTGCGACACCCACCTCATCAATCATACGCAGTACAAATTGATCATCAGGCTCATCGCTGATCTCAGTGTAATCAACCAACTGAAAATAGGTACCACTCGAGTTGAGCAGTTTGAAACGGCTGTTTTGCAGCCCCTTAGCCAATCGATCGCGTTTTTGCGTAAAGAAATCCGGCAGTGTTCGTGGGTAGTCTGGCTCTTCAACCATAAAGTCCGCTATCGCATGTTGAATCGGGGTGTGGCTAGTGAATGTAACGTACTGGTGAACCTTGCGCAGCTCTTTGGTTAATGGCGCAGGTGCAACACAATACCCAGTGCGCCAGCCTGTGACGTGATAGGTTTTGCCGAACGAGGAGACAATGAACGAACGCTCAATCAACTCTGGATGAGTATTCACACTTTGATGCACCTGTCCGTCATAGACCAGGTGCTCGTAGACCTCATCACTGATGATCAATATGTCGGTGCCCCTGACAACGTCTGCCAGCGCATCTAAATCGGATCGCTGCCAAATAGATCCCGTCGGATTATGTGGCGTGTTAATGATGATCATACGGGTTTTAGAGGTGATGGCTGCTCTTACCTCGTCCCACTGCACCGAAAAATTGGGCGGTAGCAACTTAATGTGAACCGGCACTCCACCATTAATCTCAATGGCAGGCTGATAGCTATCATAGGCGGGATCAAAGACGATCACCTCATCACCGGGCTGAATCACGGAGGTAATCGCTGAGTAGATCGCCTCTGTAGCACCTGGCGTTACAGTCACTTCATTGGCCACATCCAAATCACGACCATAATAGTTTTTCACTTTGAGTTTAATCTGTTCCAACAGTTTGGGAACACCGGCCAAAGGGGCGTATTGATTGTTGCCTGAGGTAATCGCACGACCAACACCGTCTAGTAACTTCTGTGGGCCTAGGTAATCTGGAAAGCCCTGTGACAGGTTGATTGCCTGTTTTTCAGCCGCTAATGCAGACATTGTTGTGAAGATGGTTTCACCGACAGAAGGCAGTTTAGTTTTGGGGTAGTTCAGCACGTTTGGCTCCTAAAACTCTCGTATTGTGGGCTCTTTTTTTATCGCTTTTTTTAACCGTTCGAGAACCTCTGCAATGCGCTCTCGACCTTTTCGATCATATAGATAGTTGGCGAGACCTTCACTCGCTTTTTGTTCGCCATCAAGTCCTTCATGTATCCTGAGGCAATCAATCCTTGCCTCTTCCAGTAGTGGATCTGACTGTATTGGCAAGCCTAGAAAGAGATCCCACTCGGTCACTTTGGCTTCCCCAGAGAGCACACGTTCAAGTAGATTGATCACCGATCCTCTTGTTGGACGATAACTGGGTGTTCTGCCAAAGGTCAGTGCCGCGACCAACAGTAGAGTTGCCAGCAGAGTAAAGATAAATACTGGCAGTATGGACATCAGTGCACCCTATGCATCTCATGATCAATCAGACGTTGAGCCGCGGCGTGGATTCTTTCTTGGCATTCAGCCTCTACTTTCAGCATCTCCATCTGAAATTTTCGCTGTGACTGTTTATCCAAGGCTTTCCAATCTTGAAGGATAGGAATGTGGGAAGTTTTACCATAGACCTCTTCAATCACTTGGTAGTCAGGGTCTTGATGCAGCGATGCGTCATAATTATCAATCATCACTTTTAGACGCATGCACCCCTCTGTCAAAGTGATCTTGTCATCGTGCAGTATGGCATTAGAGATGATACGAATGCTCTCTGTTAGGTAACGTCGATTGGCTGCTGCCTGTACCGCCAATTTCTCCTCTTGCTCGGCTAACTGACGCGTTATCTCTCGCTGTTCACGCAACTGTTTGGTAATAAACCAGGCCAGCAGTGCAATGGCTATCACACCAATTAAGATCAGGGTGTATACTAGACTCTCGTTCATGTTCACTAATCCATTACCATGTTAATTCTCGATTCAAACGCACAGCTAGGAACTCTTATTGAGGAGCTCTACTTAAAACCAACCGGGATGACTGCAGAGCAAGCTGCTGAGTTATGCGGTCTTGATACGAAAGAATTTAGCGCTATTCTAGCCGGTGAGCTGCCAATGAACCACAAAAGAGCACTCGCTCTTTCTCGTGGTTTTAATACTCATATCAGTTTTTTTCAGAACTACATCCCTAGCAAATCCGATCAATAACTCAAAACCGGCCGACCACCGACAAACGGCTTGAAAGCTGATAAAATTGCGGACTTTCGTTTTTCAATACCCTGAAGGTCCCAATGAGCCCATCACTACACTACAACTGGTTCTCTAACGTACGTGGCGACATCCTCTCTGGTTTGGTTGTTGCTTTGGCTTTGATTCCAGAAGCGATCGCCTTCTCGATCATTGCAGGCGTTGACCCAAAAGTCGGCCTATACGCCTCTTTCTGTATCGCTGTCATCACCGCGTTTGCCGGTGGACGCCCTGGCATGATCTCGGCCGCCACGGGGGCCATGGCCCTACTGATGGTCACCTTGGTGAAAGAGCACGGTCTTGAGTATCTTCTGGCAGCAACTCTATTAACGGGTGTTATTCAGATTGGTGCCGGTTATCTTCGCTTAGGCTCGTTGATGCGCTTTGTATCCCGCTCGGTAGTGACCGGGTTTGTAAACGCTCTGGCGATCTTGATTTTTATGGCGCAGTTACCTGAGCTCATTGATGTTACTTGGCACGTCTATGCCATGACCGCAGCAGGCTTGGTGATTATCTACACCTTCCCCTACCTAACCACTAAAATCCCATCACCACTTGTCTGCATCCTTGTTTTGACCGCGGTTTCAATGGCACTGGGACTGGATATTCGTACGGTAGGCGATATGGGTGAACTGCCTGACACACTTCCTATTTTCTTATGGCCAGATGTGCCTCTGACACTAGAAACACTGTGGATCATCCTTCCCTACTCACTACCTCTTGCAGTCGTAGGTCTTCTTGAGTCTCTTATGACCGCCACCATCGTTGATGATCTTACTGACACGTCAAGCGATAAAAACCGTGAGTGCAAAGGCCAAGGCCTTGCCAACATCGGTGCTGGCCTGTTTGGTGGCATGGCAGGCTGTGCGATGATCGGCCAGTCAGTGATCAACGTGAAATCAGGTGGTCGAACACGCCTATCAACACTGATCGCAGGTGTGGTTCTGCTAATACTCGTTGTTTTCCTAGATGAGTGGGTCTCGCAGATTCCTATGGCGGCACTGGTGGCCGTGATGATCATGGTCTCTATTGGAACCTTCTCTTGGGAGTCGATCTTTAACCTACGCAAACACCCAATGTCGACCAACATCGTCATGTTGACGACGGTCGCCGTCGTTGTGGCGACTCACAACCTAGCCTTTGGCGTCTTTGCCGGTGTGCTGTTAGCGGCCCTATTCTTTGCCAACAAAATTGGTCAATTCCTCTACATTGGCAAAGAGGATGGCGAGGGCGAAAACCATCGTGTCTATCGTGTTGTCGGCCAGGTATTCTTCAGTTCAAGTGATAAGTTCACCGCTGCGTTTGATTTCAAAGAGGACACAGATCGTGTCACCATTGATCTATCACGTGCACACTTCTGGGATTTAACTGCCGTCGGCGCACTGGATAAGGTGATTCTTAAATTCCGTCGTGAAGGGATTGCGGTTGATACCGTTGGTTTGAACGAGGCGAGCGCGACCATCGTGGATAAATTCGCCGTACACGACAAACCTGATCAGATCGATGAGCTGATGGGACACTAAGGAGTATTTATGACTCAAGTTGTAGCCTGTATTGATGGCATCGGTGAACGCTCAGAAGCCGTGTGTGACACGGCCGCTTGGGCGAGCCGAGTTCTTCAAGCACCTCTTAAGCTTCTGCACGTTCTAGATAAACGTGAATTCCCAACGGAAGAGAAGAGTCAACTCAGTGGCACCATTGGGCTCGGTGCCCGCGAGTCTCTTCTAGAAGAGCTCGCCTCTCTTGATGAGCAGCGTGGACGCATTGCCCGTGAACAGGGTCGTGTCATGTTGAATGCCGCTCTAGAGAGAGCCAACCAAGACCGCGCATTCGAACCCTCAACCTCACAACGTCATGGCGACCTGCAGCAGACCCTTGAAGAGGAGCAGTCAGATACTCGTCTGCTCGTGTTAGGCAAAGGCGCGCATGGGGATGCAATGGGGGTTCATATCGAACCGATCATTCGCGCACTGCATCGCCCTATTCTGATTACAGATACAGCACTGGTTGAACCCAAGCGTTTTATGATCGCTTACGATGGTAGCAAAACCGCTCGTAAAGCTCTGGATATGGTTGCCAAAAGCCCACTGTTAAAAGAGGCTGATTGTGAGCTATTAATGGTAGGGCCAGCGACATTCGACTTTAAACAGGAGTTGGAGATCGCTGAAAAGGTCCTAGTGGAGGCTGGCTTTAATGTGAATGCCACATTAGCGGCAGGTGAAGCAGAAGAAGTTATTCTGGAGCATGAGTCTAAGACGGGTTCAGAGCTGCTGGTAATGGGCGCTTACGGACACTCGCGTATCCGCCAGATGCTGGTTGGCAGTACCACTACCTCGCTTCTAAGACGAACACCGACGCCCGTCCTTCTGTTGCGTTAGTCTTATCTGTTTTTGATAGCATTGCCTAGGAGGTTTAATACCCTCTTAGGCAATGTACATAATTACTTTTGAGCTTGATACTGCTCGAACGCCTCGATTGCTTGTGCACCATAGACCATTGAAGGTCCACCGCCCATCAACATAGCAACCCCAATCATATCGTCAAGCTCTTCTCGAGTAACACCAGCGTTGGTCGCGGCATTCATATGGTAGGCGATACAGCCATCACAACGGATCGCAATTGCAATGCCCAGCGCAATAAGCTCTTTCGTTTTAACATCCAACACCCCCTCTTTCATGGTGCCTTGATGCAACGCAGCAAAGCCTTTTCGCGCACCGTTCGGCAGCTTAGCGGCAAATTCATTAAGGTGATCGCGATATTCTGGGTAGTTATAACTCATAGCCTGCTCCTAAATTAAGTTAGAAGCAGAATAGAGAAGTGGGTAGGAAAGGTATTGAGATAGGTCAGTTAAATTAGAATTCCCTAAATTAAGTGCATAGATTCTAATAGGGCTTCAACTAAACCGATCAGGGCCAGACCAATAAAGAGTCCCGTTATCCGTTTAATCGACTCTTCACTAAAACGTGAAAAGAGCTTAGAGGCCAACGGCAAAGAGACCACACAGCCGACCATCAAGGAGGCCACCAGTGCATAATCCATGACACCGCGGCTACCAAAGGTGATTGAGACTGCCAGTGATAGAATCAGTCCAACAGGAATCGACGTCGCTACGGCAGATTTTACAGAGAGCCCGCCAGATGAAGAGAGTGCTGGAACCACTAGGACTCCGCCACCCACACCCGTAAGACCCATCAAAAAACCAGTGATACCACTGAGCCAAGAGAGGCTGAGTCTGCTTAAATATTCTTTAATCCGTTTAGTAAACATCGAAGCGAGAGAGAGCAGGCCAGCAAGAAGAACGAGTAGCATCAGCACTCGATCCACTGTCACTCTCATCTCTGGATCCGAAACGAGTGTTAAGCTCAAGGCACTGAGGATGGTGACCGGCAAGCATAGGTAGAGAAACTTTCGACCAACCGTCCAGTTAACCCCACCCTGCTTCGCATGACCAACTGTCATCAACACCTTCGCTAAAAAGGCAAAGAATGAGCCACTGGCAACCGCCAATGTTGGATCCAGATTAAACAGAACAATCAGGGAGGGAACCACCAGAACGCCAGCGCCAACACCCGATAAAAAGATCAGCATCGAGAAGAAGAATCCTGCCACAATTGCATAAGGATCCAGACTACTGAAGAGAGAGAGTTCCATCACATTGTCCTAAATTAAAAACCGCAGCTTATCGCTGCGGCATATCTGCTCGACCATAACCCAAACTAACAGAAGCATCGTCAGGGATGCTTGGAATAGTATCATTCCAATCCATCCAAACTTGACGCATCTCAGCCAGTTTATCTGGATAGTTCTTAGCTTGGTTCGCACGTTCGCGTGCATCGTTGACGACATTGAATAGATACTCATGCTCATCAACTTTCAGGTATTTCCAATCGCCCATACGGTAGGCACGCTGATCACGGTGATTCATACGCCAGAAGAGAGGACGTTCAAAGCTCTCAACTTGACCCGTTAGAACAGGTGTCAAATCTACTCCGTCCGTTGCGTAGCTTGGGTCCGCTTCGCCGCCACCGATCTTCATCAGAGTGTATGACCAATCCATTGTCATACAGTGCTGAGTCGTTTTCTGGCCAGCCTTAATGCCCTTAGGCCAACGAACCACCCAAGGGACACGAATACCGCCCTCTGTTAGGTCCATTTTACCGCCGACCAGAGGCCAGTTATCGGAGAAACGCTCACCACCGTTGTCGCTGGTAAAGACGATCAAGGTATCCTCTGTTAGGCCCTGCTCTTCAAGCGCAGCCATGATGTTCCCGATCCCCTCATCCATGTGGTGAATCATACGTTGATAGGTATGAATGTTACCGCCATCAAGATGGAAAAGATTGGTGATGTTTTTAGAGACCTCTTCGTCGTCGCGCGTCTCCCAAGGCCAGTGTGGCGCCGTGTAGTGAAGACTTAGGAAGAAAGGTTTACCGTTTTTCGCATCATCTGCTTTACGGTTTACAAACTGAACCGCACGCTCTGACAATAGATCCGTCAAATAACCCGGCTCATGGTGCTCCTCTTCATCAATGTAGAGATCATGGTCACCCTTACCACTGACATGGCTAAAGTAATCCACACCACCCGCCATAATGCCATAGAACTCATCATAGCCCGATTTGAGTGGACTGAAATGAGGTGGATAGCCAAGGTGCCACTTGCCGATTAGACCTGTGTTGTAACCCGCCTTTTTTAGCTGTGAAGGCAAGGTTGGGATTTCTGGTGGTAAGCCTAGACGAGGGTCACCCTTTGATCGACTGTTGATTGGTTCTTCCAATGCACCGCGTAAACGGTACTGGTATGCCATGGTCATCAAGGCAAAACGTGTCGGAGAACAGACGGGAGAGTTCGCATAACCGTCGGTAAAGATCATGCCCTCTTCTGCCAAGCGATCGATGTTTGGAGAGATCATGCCAAACTGTGCTTCACGACCACCGTAACAGCCTAGATCTGCATAACCCAGATCATCAGCAACAATGTAAATAATATTGGTCATAGTGCCCCACCTTCCTTAATAAGGCTGTTAAATCCAAGAATACGACGGTGAGCAAGCAGGATAAGAACCGCTGCACCTAGACCGACTAGATCCCAGTAACCGTCAGGAACAAACATCAACACAACACAGCTGATCCGCAGTGCAATTTCGAAAATATTCAGTTTTGATTTATCAAAACCGATCAGTGCACTTGAAAGAACTGGAATGCTGACAATCAGTTTCAACATCAACCAGGCCCAAGGCAGCCAAGCGAACTGAATATTCTCTTGATCGACACTCAACATCATAGGGTTGTAAGCAAACATGAAAGGTATCAAGAAGATCATGATACCGATTCGAGAGGCATCAACGGATGTCTTAATCGGTTTACCCCCTGAGATGGTGGCTGCAGCATAGGCCGCTATTGCAACGGGTGGGGTGATGGCTGAACCCACTGCGATCATGAACACAAACATGTGAGCCGTTAGCGTGTCCAAACCGAGCATCTGCATCGCTGGAATCGCGATTGTTGCTACCGTTACATAAGCGGGTAGCGTTGGCATACCCATACCCAAGATCACACACCCGACTGCCGCAACAATCAACGAAATCATCAATGAATCGGTCACCACTGAGTTTAGAAGTACCCCAAATTTGACCGGCACACCCGTTGCTGAAAGCGCTGAGATAACAATTGAGACCGCCGCAATCGCCATTAAAAGGCCTGCGAAGGTGGATCCACCATCCGACAGACACTTAATCAAACGAGCAGGCTGTTTACGAATCTCAGGGTTAATGAAACTCAATGGGAATAGCAGTGCTAGAGCGGTAATCGAAGCGCCCGATGGTGACATACCTCGAATCAGTAGAACAACGATCACAAGCAGCGGGCCAAAAATCATTAGAAGATTAAGGTAGTCCTGTCTCTCTGGAACTGGAGTATTGGCAATATCCTCTTCGTTAGGCTGAATTCCCAAACGCTTAGTCTCGAAGTAGATCATCGTGCAGACACTGACGTAATAAGCTACAGCTGGTACTAATACAGCTACGATAACCGTCAGGTAGCCAACACCTGCAAAGTCCGCCATGACCAGTGCAGCGGCACCCATGATAGGTGGCATAATCTGACCACCAGAAGAAGCCGATGCCTCTACAGCGCCAGCAAAACTTTTCGTGAAGCCACGACGCATGATCATTGGGATGGTCACGACACCGGTGCCGACAACATTAGCTACTGCACTGCCCGACACGGTACCAAACAGGCCCGATGACATGACCGCTGCATAGGCAGGGCCACCCGCAGTGCGACGCATCCAGTAGAATGCGATGCGAATCATCGACTCACCGGCACCAACGCCCTCTAAAACGGCACCTAGAATGATGAATGGGAATACTGTTGTAATAACGATTGAGAAGGTACTTCCCATAATGCCTGTATCAAGCGAGAAGAGTAGATTCTGCGCCAACATCTCTTCGATACCGCTGTTAACAGTACGTAAAGGCCCCGGCCAAAGGTGCCCTGTCCACATATACGCAATTCCGATCACCCCAAGGATTGCAACCGGAATGCCCCAAATACGCCAACAGAAAAATAGAGCACCTGCAGCCGAGCAAACTGCGACCCACATCTCGTATGAGCCAAATAGGAACATTGCATCATCAATATCGCGCGCGACGAAATAGAACTCGAAGCTACCCCAGAAGAGGCCAGCAGTAGCTGCCAATCCTGTAAGAAGAACCCACCATGGCGTTTTCTTGCTTGAATCAGCCAGATCAACCAACACCATCGCTACACAAAGTGCGAAGAAGGTAGGTCGGAACCAGTGCATAGGGAAAGGCCCTAAACGGAAATCACCAATAGCTGGAAGGATATTTGCAAGGCCGTAGAAGGCCACCACAATACCCAAAACAAAAGCGATCGACTTTTGCACAGTAGCTGCGAGAGAAGTATTCATAATTAAGACTCTAAATAAGCGAGGCAAAGCTGCCCCGCTTTATAGGTAACGAGTAACTGAATAGTTACTTAAGGTTTGCAGGAACTTCAATACCCTGCTCTTCGTAGTACTTGATAGCACCAGGGTGAAGTGGAGCAGTTACACCTGTAAATGGGCTGTACTTAACTAGGTGGTTAAGTAGACGGTTGTCTTTACCCATCTGCTCACGTGACTCCATGTAAACCTTAGTCATTGTGTAGGCAAGATCATCAGACATCTTCTCGTTCACACCGATAAACATCAGTGTTAGGAATGCGCCTGAATCAGTCTCATTAGCTTGATCTGGGTAGGTACCCGCAGGAACGACAGAAGCTTCCATACCCAATCCAGCTTTAGGCTGTGTACCTTCAGGAATTCCTAGGATCCGAATTGGACGCTTAAGGCTTAGCTCAGCAACAACCTGCGAGCCTACTGGGAAAGAACCTACGTAAACGTCAAACTGGCCATCCTGGAAAGCCTGAGCTGCAGCACCCCAAGGTGCTTTGATGCCCTCGTATGCATCTTTAGCTAGGCCACCCGCTGCTGCAAGAGAGGTGATCTGAGCGTTAGCAGCACCCGCTGGTGGACCGATGTATACGCGTTTGCCGGCTGCATCCTTCCACTCGTTGATGCCGTTATCAGCCCAAGTGATCGCGTGGTAAGTACTGCCAGGGAAGCCGTAGAGTGCACGCACAGTTTTAGCCATTTCAGCGCCTTTCTCAGCGCCCATCTTCTTGTAAGGGCCTTTACCTACTGTTAAGGCTTTAAAAGCGCCTGGTGGAATAACGGCTGAATCTAGTTTGCCCGTAGCTACTTTTAGTAGTGACTTAGTCAGTGTCTGACCCATCGCTAGCTGAACATTGACATCCTTATCAGCAAGGTAAGAGGCCATAGTCTGAGGCATTAGACCGACAACAGACTGAGCAGTTGCTGCTTCCATACTGATATCTGCTGCTTGTGCAGTAACTCACGCGAGGCCTAATGTAGTCGCAAGGACAGTTTTACGAAGTGCGTTCTTGAACATCATTTAACTCCAAGGGTTATTATTTTTAGAACTTAGCCAGTCTAGTAGATTGCTTATAAATGTGTAAAATGCATTTTTAAATAGCCAAATTAAAAAAAACGTATGGATCCAAAACACCTCTATTATCTATCGGTGGTCCTTGAGAAGGGCTCTTTGACAGAAGCCGCTAAACATTTAGCACTGACTCAGCCAACCCTGACTCGCACCATGGCGACACTGGAGATGCAGGCTGGAACACAGCTGTTCAGCCGAAGTCGATACGGCGTTAAAGGAACTCCCGTTGGTGTCGCCTTGGCTCGTGAGGGTCGAACGATCAATCGAAGCATGGAGGCGGCACGATTTCATGCATCGCGTTACAGAATTGGTTTGGACAAAGAGATTCGCATTGGCATTGGTCCACTACTGTCGGCAACCATCATGCCAGACGCCATGAACTCACTGTTAGAGCGGCACCCTAAGGCCTCATTGACGATTGAAGTCTCTCGCCCAACGGCTGTCATTGATCATCTAATCGATAATCAACTGGATATTGCGATTGCACCCTCTGCGTCTGACAAAATGATACCTGGCTGTGACCGACAGCTCCTCTTTAATGATGAAATCGCCATCTACTGCAGTAAAAACCACCCTTTAGCCGACAAATCGGATTTAACGATTGAGGATTTAGCGGCAGCGAATTGGTTAAGTCTTGGCCACGGGTCACCTTTTGAACGTGAGGTGATGGAACTGCTTAAAGAGTCTGGTCTAGCAAAAATACGTACTCAGATTGTCTTTCGTAATGAGGGGTATCTTCTGTTAGAGACTCTTCGTCAAGGGAAGCATCTGGCGGTATTGCCCAACGTGCCGATGCAGGTATTTAAAGATTCTGAAGAGTTTAAGCGGATAGAGTTCAAACGAGAGCTATCTCAACCGAGAAATATCTATCTTTGGGCGCGTGAAGAGATGCTGGAGAATAGCATCTATGAAAGTATTAAAGAGGTGATGCTGGCACAAGCAAAGACACTCATCGCCAGCACTCAGTAGGATTAATTAGCCTACCTTTTCACCTTTGGCTTGTAGGTCAGCATGGTAAGATGAGCGGACCAATGGTCCACTGGCAACATGACTAAAGCCCATCTCTTTTGCCAACGCCTCAAACTCTGCAAACTCATCAGGTGTGACAAATCGATCAACCGGAAGGTGATCACGGCTTGGCTGTAGGTACTGCCCAATCGTAATCATGTTGACGTCATGTGCACGAAGATCCTTCATCACCTCAACAATCTCTTCGTTCGTTTCGCCGACGCCGACCATCAAACCAGACTTGGTACGCACTTCTGGACGCAGTACTTTGTAGCGTTTTAGAAGCTCCAATGACCAAGCATAATCAGCCCCTGGGCGAACCTGTTTGTAGAGACGAGGCACTGTTTCTAGGTTG
The DNA here is from genome assembly GCF_013283315.1 of Marinobacterium sp. xm-g-59. Taxonomy (NCBI): domain Bacteria; kingdom Pseudomonadati; phylum Pseudomonadota; class Gammaproteobacteria; order Oceanospirillales; family Oceanospirillaceae; genus Marinobacterium; species Marinobacterium sp. xm-g-59. The sequence goes on from NZ_WBYR01000007.1 coordinate 83,403, forward strand.
TGGTTAAAGACATCGGGCGGAGTATCTTTAAGGATCTCCAATGCGATATCCATGCGGCCACGAAAGTCAGGCACCAGGGTCTCTATTTGAATAGAGGGCAGACGTTCACGGGTTTCACGAATACAGTCAGCAAAGTGCTGTGCGCCACCGTCACGTAGGTCGTCTCGGTCTACAGAGGTAATGACCACGTAACGAAGACGCATATCCGCAATCGCTGTGGCTAACTCAATAGGCTCGTCTGGCGATAAGGCATTAGGACGGCCATGTGCAACGTCACAGAACGGACAACGGCGAGTACAGATATCGCCCATGATCATGAAGGTCGCTGTACCATGAGTAAAACACTCACCTAGGTTTGGGCAGCTCGCCTCTTCACAGACCGACGCAAGTTTATGCTTACGCAGGGTATCTTTGATGCGCTTAACTTCAGCATTAGAGCCCATGCGGACACGAAGCCAATCAGGCTTACGTGGCATATCCTCTTTTTCAGTCGGTATTACCTTAACCGGAATACGTGCTAACTTTTCAGCGCCACGCAGCTTAACTCCCTGCTCCGCTACACCCTTAGGTTTGATTGTCTCTTCACTCATTCGCTATCCCATCCATGAATAGTGTGCCACTCTGCGTAGCCAATTGCGTTTGCCAGATATTGTACTAGTTCAGACCCAACCTTTTCTACTTTAGTCGCAGAAGGATCAAACCTTGATAACTGTGTCATCTGAAGCCCTGCATAGCCACAGGGATTAATTCGTAAGAAAGGCTCAAGATCCATATCGATATTGAGCGCTAAACCGTGAAAGCTACGACTCTTGCGTACGCGCAGTCCCAGTGAACAGATCTTGTCTCCATCGACATAAACACCCGGCGCATCTGGTTTTGCGGCGGCTATGACTCGATAATCCGCTAACAGAGAGACAACCGAATCCTCCATCAGTGTGACCAGATCTCTAACACCCAACTTATTACGTTTTAAATCAAGCAGTAGATAGATCACCAGTTGACCCGGCCCGTGGTAGGTAACCTGACCCCCTCGATCGACTTGGACGACAGGTATATCACCGGTGCCCAACAAATGCTCCGCTTTACCTGCCTGCCCCTGGGTAAAAACAGGCTCATGCTCTAACACCCAGAGCTCATCCGCTGTGTCTGCTGTCCGCTCATTAGTAAAAGCCTGCATCCTATCAAAGGCTTCTAGATAAGGCTGACGCCCTAAATAGCGAACGTTTAGAGGTAGATCAGATACCACTAAAGCACCATTTTGACACGACCTGACGCCTTCAGATCGGTATGAATCTGCGCCAACTGCTCTTCACTGGTTGCAGTGATCAATACACGAACTGAGGTAAAGCGTCCTTTACTACTAGCATTGATCTCAACTTTAGACTCATCCAAATCCGGGTCGTAAAGTTTCATGGTATTAACCACGAAATCTCTATAGTCCGGTGCACTGTCACCGACCACCATGATTTTGTAGTCAGGACAAGGAAACTCAATTTTAGGAGGTGTAGGTTCGCTCATAGGTACCTCTAAAGTGAACGAAAGGTGGCTCAATCAGTGACTAACCGAACAACCCTTGGAAAAATAGAACAATGCTGTGCCAGATCGCTTTCACGAAGCCTGCCTCTTCAACAGACTGAAGCGCAAGCAAGGGCTCACGAGCAACCTCTTCACCCTCTAGTGTGACTAAAAGATGACCTACCACTTCACCCGCTGCCAAAGGTGCTTCAATAACCTCTGGAAGGTCTAAGGTCGCGGCTAACTGATTCTCACTGCCGCGAGGAATAGTTAACGACAGATCACCACCCAAGCCGAGAGAAACTGAATCGGTTACACCCTTCCAGACTTTTGGCTTGTTGAGCTCTTGTCCCGCTTTGTAGAGAGGGTAATTTCTGAAGAAACGAAAACCGTAAGCCAACAGCTTTTGACTCTCTTGGGCACGAGCTTGATCAGACGTCGTTCCTAGAACCACAGAGATCAGACGCATATCATCACGCACGGCTGACGATACCAGGCAGTATCCCGCCTCTTCCGTATGACCCGTCTTGATACCATCGACCGTTGGATCGCGCCACAACAGACGGTTACGGTTAGGCTGTTTGATATCGTTGTAGGTAAAGTACTTCTCTTTGTAGATAGCGTACTGTTCAGGGAAGTCCTGAATCAACGCACGACCAATCAACGCTAGATCTCGAGGTGAAGAGTAGTGACCGTCAGCAGGTAAACCGGTCGCATTTTTAAAGTGGGTATTGGTTAGACGCAAACGCTCAGCATGCTGGTTCATCAAATCAGCAAAGGCCTCTTCACTCCCGGCCACATACTCAGCCAAAGCAACCGACGCATCATTCCCTGACTGGATAATGACTCCACGAAGCAGATCCTCTAAACGAACTTGAGTCCCTTCACGAACAAACATCCGTGACCCTTCCGTTTTCCAAGCTTTGATACTAATTGGCACTAGGTCGTTAAAGCTGATGTTACCCTCAGACACTTCGTGCTCAACAATGTAGCTGGTCATCATTTTAGTCAAACTCGCTGGTGCAAACTGACCATCTTCACCTGACTCAGCAATAATGTCACCCGTCGAGGCATCCATTAAGACATAAGCTGTTGCCGCTAATTGAGGTGGTGGAGGCAGAACGGCTGCCTGAATTTGAACCGTCGCAACCGCGACAAACAGTAGAACTAGGGAACGAATCTTTGAGTGCATCTTTACAACTTTTAAATAGGTTAAAACAGTTTAGGGGGATTTTATCAGCAATGGCGATGAATAGCCCATCGACTCCAAACTTTGCACCATTGAGTCAATCGATAGTGTGTCAGTCAGCGGTCCAACGAGCACTCGATGAAACTCTGCATCACCCTGGCGAACTCTCTTGATGACAGCTTGGACGCCATCCATCGCTGAGAGTCGACGTTGAACCGATAGTGCCGAACTCTCTTTACCAAAGGATCCTACTTGCAGGAATGCACCGGTCTCGTCAGGTTTTGGCTGTTGAAGAGACGCAACAGGTTGAGGCGTTTTCTCTACTGTTTCAGTGGTATCAGCAAGATTTCGAGCATCAATGGCCTCGACCCTAACTCGACCGGTACCCTGCTTCAAAATTTCCAAACGCGCCGCAGCTGAGTAACTTAGATCGATCAAACGATTTTCATGGAAGGGGCCGCGATCGTTAACGCGCACAACAACCGACTTACCGTTATCCAGATTAGTCACTTTTGCGAAGCTGGGAATGGGCAGGCTCTTATGTGCAGCAGACATCTTGTAGATGTCGTAGATCTCACCGTTAGAGGTTTTGTGACCATGAAACTTCAGGCCGTACCAAGAGGCGATACCCTCTGCTCTGTAACCAATGTGCGAAGGGAGCACATTATAGCTTTTACCCCAGACCTCGTAGGTCGAACGATTGCCCCCACGACTATAAGGTATATCGACAGGAATAGCATCGGCCACATTGGAAACATCCGGTGGATTATCAGGAGCAAAGTCTTTGCGAACTTTATATCGACCGCCTGCCGTTTCACGATCGTAGGTAGGCGTGGAACTACAACCCACCAGAGCCAGGGCGAATAGAGCTACGATTGCTTTCAGCGTGAACCTTGTCACCAGTTAACCCTTGTTGATCTCAAGACGAATGGCTTCGCTAAGTTCACGAACCGCATTGGCATAGAGACGACTGTGATTGTAGCGAGTGATGACATAGAAGTTATGCAGCCCGAGAAGATATTGATCGCCTTGATCGCTGCTCATACGCATCAGTGTTGCTAGTTGATCGTCTGCAACCTCGCTCTTGGCAATCACTCCACGTCGACGCCACTCACCCAGTGTAAGCTCTGGTTTAAGGCCCTGGTTAAACCACTCTGAATCAACACTGCCGTTCAAAAGGACGTCACTGACAATAGGCTCACCCGCACGCCAGCCATGACGAGCAAAGTAGTTCGCCACACTACCAATCGCATCAACAGGGTTACCCCAAATATCGCGCTGTTGATCGCCGTCAAAATCGACGGCATAAGCTAAGAAGCTTGAAGGAATGAATTGACCATAACCCATGGCGCCAGCGTAAGAGCCTTTCAAAACACCGGGTTCAACACCCTCTTGGCGTGCTAAGCGAAAGTAGTCACCCAACTGCCCTAGGAAGAAGTCGGCACGTTTAGGGTAGTCAAAACCCAAGGTCGACAGCGCATCCAAAACTCGATAATTGCCAGTGATACGCCCAAAGCGTGTCTCCACACCCATGATCGCTAAAACTATCTCAGGCGGAACGCCATAAACTTCTTCAGCCCTTAACAGGGTCTCTTTGTGCTCTTTCCAGAACTGAATGGCTTGGTTGATACGACGCTGCTCAATAAAAATCGCTCGGTACTCGCCCCAATTTAGGCGGCGCTCTGCTGGACGGCTGATCGCATCAATAATGCTCTGCTGATACTTTGCTCGACCTAACACATCACGAATGTAACTCTCTTCGAAACCGTCAGCCTTCAGATCATCAATCAATATCTGAGCTCGTGGATGGGCCTCATAACCAGCAAAAGAGGCTGTTGATACCGCTAAACAACCCGCTAACACCATCGTTTTAAAACGTTTAAGCATGCTTATCTCCAAGCAGTCATCTTATTATTCTAGCGTCGCAACATCGATTTATGGGTATGAATCGACATCAGAATTCCGAAACCTATCATCAACGTCACGATAGAGGTACCACCATAGCTCACCATTGGTAGAGGGACCCCTACGACCGGCAGAATACCACTGACCATGCCGATGTTGACAAAGACATAGACAAAGAATGTCAGCGTGATACTTGCAGCTAGCATACGGGAAAAACTGTCAGGTGCCTTAACAGCGATCATTAAGCCACGACCTACAATTAAAAGGTATAGAGCGAGTAGCACCAATACCCCTTTCATTCCCAGCTCTTCGCCGATTACTGCAATGATAAAGTCTGTATGAGATTCAGGAAGAAAGTCCAGTTGAGACTGAGTACCACTCAAGAAGCCTTTACCTGAGAGGCCACCCGAACCGATCGCCGTTTTAGACTGTATGATGTTCCAGCCCGAGCCAAGAGGGTCGCTCTCTGGATCTAAAAATGTCAGCACCCTCTGTTTCTGATAATCCTTCATGATCATCCAGAGCCCAGGCAGTGAAGCCGCTACAATCCCAGCACTCAGAAAGATCCAGCGCCAGTAGATTCCCGAAAAGAGCAAAATAAATACACCAGAGGCACCGATCAGCAGCGAGGTACCAAGGTCCGGTTGCTTCATAATCAGTGCAAATGGGATCGCAATTAAGATCAAACTCACTATGATCGCTTTGAAGTTGGGTGGCAGTGTGTAGCGAGCGATGTAACCCGCCACCACAATAGGTAGTACCAGTTTCATTAACTCTGAAGGCTGAAAACGAAAACCGGGCAGCGCCAACCAACGTTGAGCCCCTTTAGCACCGACCCCAAACAAGATAACGCCAACCAACAAGGCCACTCCTAGTAGGTAGAGCCAGGGCCCTACCCTCATAATCACCCTTGGAGGGACTTGCGCGAGAAAAATCAACGCGGCAAATCCTGCAGCCATGCGGATGGCCTGACGCTCAACATAGGCCCAGTCTTGCCCTGATGCACTGTAAAGAATGACCAGCCCTGCTATACAGAGCGCCAGCAATAGTAGAAGCAAGGGTAAATCTAGGTGAGTGTAACTCCACAACGAGCGCTGCTTGCGAAGTCCTGACTGATCTGGCGAGACGGAGCGGTGGAAATCTTTAGACATTAATCATCTCCCAACTCACTGGTGTAATCGCCCAGTAACCAAGCATCAATCACTTCACGCGCGACCGGTGCTGCAGCTCTAGAACCACCCTCGCCGTTCTCGACGACTACCGCCACTGCAATTTTAGGATCATCAGCCGGTGCAAAGGCAACAAAGAGTGCGTGGTCTCGCTGACGTTCTAGCAGAGCCTCTGAGTCATATTCAGCATCTTGAGCAATGCCGACCACTTGGGCCGTACCTGTTTTTCCTGCCATGGTATAAGGCGCTCCCGCACCGGCTTTTCGAGCCGTACCGTAGGGAGCATTCACCACATTCACCATACCCTCAATTACCTTTTCAAAGTACTCGGGGTGATTGAGTTCAACATCGGGTAGTGTCGGCTTCTGTTGTAGCTGTTGGATAATCTCTGTCTGTTCCGCCGTTAGCTCATTTTCAGCGATGAAGCTCTTGATCATCTGTGGACGCACCCACTTACCTCGATTGGCTAACACTGCAGTGGCGGTCGCGAGCTGCAGTGGCGTAGCTATCATATAACCCTGCCCAATACTTAGATTGAGTGAATCACCGGGGTACCAAGGCTGTTTCTCGCGACGCTTCTTCCACTCATTGGATGGGAGAATAGCTCGGCCCGCTTCAGGCAGATCCAGACTGGTGACCTGTCCAAAACCGAAACGCCCTAAATAGTCACTGTAAACATCAATCGATGTTTTAGAAGCCGTATCATAAAACCAGACATCACAAGACTCAGCCAATGCGTGATTCAGATCGACTCGACCGTGACCAGATTTCTTCCAGTCTCGCCATTTCCGGCCGTTTTCGGAGAGTTGATAGAAACCGGGATCCCAAACTTTGTGATCAATCGGTACCGATTTAGAATCAACTGAGGCAAGCGCTGTGAAGGGCTTTAGCGTTGATCCCGGTGGGTAGGCTCCACGGATGGCCCGATTATAAAGAGGCTGGTCTTTATCATCGCGAAGCGCATTGTAGTTGTCGAACGATATACCTGTTACAAACTCATTGGGGTCGTAAGAGGGGTTGCTCACCAATGACAAGATTTCACCGGTTTGGGGTTCAATCGCTACAACCGCAGCTCGCTTACCCTCCAACAGTTTCGCTGTAAACTGCTGCAGCTTTAAATCGAGACTTAACTGGATATCCAAACCTGGGGTTGGGTCCTCTTGCTCCAAAACACGCATGACTCGGCCGCGCACATTGGTTTCAACACGCTGCAAACCGACCTGTCCATGCAGTAGCGGCTCGTAATATTTCTCAACCCCAAGTTTGCCAATATAGTGTGTTGCAGCATAGTTATTAGGGTCTAAGGTTTTGAGTTCACGCTCATTAACACGCCCAACATAACCAATGGCATGCACCAGTGAATCAGGGTGAGGATAGTAACGAACAAGATCAGCTTCAATCTGTAGCCCCGGTAGACGATAGAAGTTCACTGAGAGCTTAGCGATCTCCTCTTCGGTTAAGCGAGATTTGAGAGGAACGGTGGAGTGTGGACGACGACGGTGCTTAAGGCGCTTTTTAAAGCCTTCTACCTCTGCCGCAGAGAGCTCTACTAGAGAGGCGACATCCTCTAATAGCGAATCCACATCATCGACCTCCTCTTTAAGGAGCGTCAAACTGAAGCTAGGGCGGTTTTCTGCCAACAGTTCGCCATTACGATCGTAGATAAGACCTCGTCTGGGGGCGACTGGCTGAAGTTTAATGCGATTGTTTTCTGATAACAGAGAGAATCGATCGTGCTCAACGACCTGCAAGAAGTAGATTCGACTGACCAGAATGGCCATCAGCACTAAAACGAAAAGAAACGCGACGACTGCTCGGTTAACAAAGAACCGATTCTCTTTCTGGTAGTCGTTAAATCGTCTCTGATCCATCTAACTCACTTATGGTAGGGATGACCTTGAAGTAAGGTCCAAGCTCGATATATCTGCTCAGCAAGAATAATGCGAACCAGCGGGTGCGGTAAAGTCAGCGCTGATAGCGACCACTTTTGATCGGCAGCGGCGATGCATCTTGGATCAAGACCATCGGGACCACCCACCAAAAGCGTTATATTATTTCCTTCCATCCGCCAGTTTTCAGCCTGTTCAGCAAGCTTCTCGGTCGACCAGTTCTTGCCATCAACACAGAGAGCGATCACTCGATCCCCTTTTGGGATGGCCGCCAACATGGCGTCACCTTCAGAGCGCATAGCCCGTTGGATATCAGCCCCTTTGCCACGATGGCCAGGCTGTAATTCAACCAGTTCTAGCTGAAAATCAGAGGGAAGACGCTTGCAGTACTCTTGGTAGCCGTCCGTGACCCATTTTGGCATCTTAGTGCCGACTGCAAGCAATCGTATGCGCATAAGGCTTAGGCGTCGCCTACTGACCAGAGGCGTTCAATGTCATAGAAATCACGAGCATCTGGCATCATCACGTGCACAATGATGCTACCAAGATCGACCAATACCCAGTCACCAACCGTTTGACCTTCAATACCCATAGGCAAAAGACCCTGCTCTTTCACCTTGTCGATCACCTCTTGAGCAGCGGCTGCTACTTGACGCTTAGATGTACCACTTGCAACCATCATGTAGTCAGTGACGGTAGAGCGGCCACGAACATCGATTAGGTTGATATCTTTTGCTTTCATTCCCTCAAGCGCATCTTGCACTAGGGCGATCAATTGATCATCTTGCATGTAAATTAAATTACCTTTCATTGGCGTCATAGAGACGCTCATTTCTAATAAAATTCCAAACGCCGTCTGGAATTAAAAATCTAGGGTTTGAGCCCCGCTTAATAATCTTTCTAACCTGGGTCGCAGAGACATTCATCGGAGTCAACTGATGCATCACCAGATGACCTGAAGGACGAAGGCTTAACGCTTCTAAATCCTCAACCTTATGCTGATCAACAAAGCACTGAAGCTCTGAATCAAACTCAGGTTCATAACCGGGTCGAGCAACGATCAACAAGTGACCGAAATCCGTTAACTGCTGCCAATGGGACCAACTCTTAATGCCCAGCAGAGAGTCCATCCCCATCACTAATATAATCGGCAAATCCTCACCCACTTCGGCACGTTTTTTCATCAACGTGTTGATGGTGTAGCAAGGCTCATCACTGATCAATTCACAATCATCAGCAACCAGTGCAGGCTCCGATTCTACCGCTAACCGAACCATCTCAAACCGCTGCACGGCAGAGCCGCCGGTTGATGCTTTATGGACTGGCTCACCGGTTGGGACCAGATTAATGTGAGGCACGTTGAGCACCTCCTGAAGTTCTAGCGCAGTTCTGAGATGTCCATAGTGAATAGGATCAAAGGTACCACCAAAAAGAACCAGAGGAGGTTTCTGCATTACTTACGAACCTGCCCTTCTCCGTAAACAATGTATTTCTGAGACGTCAGCCCCTCTAGACCGACCGGCCCACGAGCGTGAATCTTATCCGTAGATATACCGATTTCAGCACCTAGGCCGTATTCAAAGCCATCGGCAAATCGAGTAGAGGCGTTGATCATGACAGAGCTGGAGTCGACCTCACGCAAAAATTGACGCGACAGCGTGTAGTTTTCAGTAATGATCGCGTCGGTATGGTGAGAGCCGTAGTGATTGATGTGCTCAATTGCACGATCTATACCCTCAACAATTTTGATTGAAAGTATCGGCGCCAAGTACTCAGTCGCCCAATCCTCTTCAGTCGCTGCATTGGCTTGAATAATGGCACATGTCTTGTCACATCCACGAAGTTCTACACCCGCCTCAGCGTAGGCCTCAGCTAGCTCTTTAAGAACCTCATTAGCAACCGATTCATGCACCAGCAGTGTCTCCATGGTGTTACAAGTACCGTAGCGATGAGTCTTGGCATTGATGGCAATATTGATAGCCTTAGCTAGGTCAGCCTCTGCATCAATATAGACATGACAAATACCGTCGAGGTGTTTAATAACAGGCACGCGCGCATCGTTCGAGATACGCTCGATCAACCCCTTACCGCCACGAGGCACGATAACATCCACAAACTCTGGCATAGTAATCAACTGACCAACGGCTTCACGATCCGTGGTTTCCACCACCTGGACAGCCGTTTCAGGCAAACCAGCCTGTTTTAGGCCCGCCATAATCGATTTAGCAATCGCCTGATTAGAGTGAATTGCCTCAGAACCACCGCGAAGAATCGTAGCGTTACCCGACTTTAGACAGAGACTGGCGGCTTCCATTGTGACATTCGGGCGTGACTCATAGATGATGCCTATTACGCCTAGAGGAACACGCATCTTACCTAGCTGAATTCCGGATGGCAGAAAACGCATGTCGGATACATCACCGACAGGGTCTGGTAGAGCGGCAACCTGACGAAGACCCTCGATCATGCCATCGATACGCTCTGGAGTTAGCGCTAGACGATCCAGCATCGCATCATCAAGCCCACGAGCCTTTCCAGCCTCAAGGTCTTTCTGGTTAGCTTGAGTGATCGCATCACGATCGGCATCAATAAGTTCAGCCATTGCAAGCAATGCACTGTTTTTCTGTTCTGTATTAGCACGTGCTACGACACGTGAAGCTTCGCGCGCATTCGCACCAAGCGTCTGCATGTAATCCGCTACATTCATCAGGTCTTTACCGATCAATTTATTGAGAAGTCTAGTATAGCGTGAGAGCGATAAAGAACCCACCAATAACAAGAAATTACGCCAGCAAAAATTGCTTTTAATGCCTATGAAATAGTTACAAATTTTAGGAACCAACTGGTCGATCGGTCGAAGACAGACTGGTATTATGAAACTCTTATTTTGTGTACTGGAAACAAAGGCATGCTTGAACAAGACGGCGAACAATACAAAGGTTACCTACGTTGGTACCAGCGCCCTGCCTTTGCTGCAGCCATCGCTCTGATTTTGCTCTTCTCTTCGACCTTGGTTGGCTCCTATCTGTTGGCCAAAAATGCCGCAGAAAACGAAGCACTAAAACAGGCCAAAATTTGGAGTAACAGCGCCTCCATGCTGGTTGCCCCTCTGATTCTCTCTAAGGATTTGGTCAGCCTTAACTTTGTCACCAACCAGATTGCAGACGACCCCTTCGTAGCAGGCATTCAAATCACCGATAGCCAGACTATGCGATTAGCTGCAGCTGGAAAGCAGGAGGGTGTCCACACAGCCAAATCCATCGCCCCAAATAACGAAACCATTGCTCAGTTAGAGGTGTGGATTGACCCGACTCCCGTTCAGCAACAACTCAATTACCAAACGGGACTGATCAGCAGCGGCGCCATTATCGCATTTCTGTTATCACTGTTTATCTATCGTCGTCAGAGCAAACTTCTTGAAGAGGAAGTGGCTTATATTGAACAGATTGAGCAACATTTTGATGATCAAATCACAGACTCAACGGAAGCTCAGGAAACAATCGACGACAGCGATGAAGAAGTTTATGAAGACGATGTAGAGGCAGAAGCGCTAATCGAACAAGAACCAGAGCTAGACTATCAAGAACAGGACACTGAGTTCAACTCCCTAGATAACCACCTTGGATCCGAGGCGGAGACAGAGATTGAATCGACTATTGAGACTGAAGTGGACACTGAAGTAGATTACGATGACATAGGCAATTTCGGATCCGCGTACGATGACCCGATTGTTGAAAACAGCACTTCAGATGAGCCTAGCGAACCTAACTTTGAAGAAGTTCACGAGCCAAACACTGATGAGGCAGACATTCCGCCTTGGGAACCTAGCGAAAATGAGACAGTGGTAGAGACCAATGAACCTACCAACATTGAACCGCCAATCGTCAAAATGCAGATAGATGAGACCGATAAGGATGAGATCGATCTGGTTGAACTTCTAAAACCAGAGAGACGCGAACCGAGCGTACCGCCCTTCAAGCCTCTATCAAAAGAGCCCGAACAAGAGCGTGAAGAGCCCAGCTTTGAAACGTTGATGTTTGATACAACGCCAGAGCGCCAAGAGCCCGTGAAGAAACTGGCGCGCAAACTGCCTATCATCAATGAAGAACAGCTCGATCTATACACCATTGAACAGGAGCTTGATCTGTTAACACCAGCCAGTGAAGCGGCCTACGTTGTCCTGATCGACTTTACCAGCCCCCACTCGGCGCTGATCTCCAATGAAGAGCAGTTACAGATCAAACGCACTTACCGAACACTGGCGAACTCCGTTGCCAATATTTACGAAGGCGAGGTCTCCGCACTTGGCGAAGACATACTGATTCAGTTTGATAATGCCAGCGAGGATGACGAGCATGGCGTTAATGCGGCTTGTGCAGCCATGCTATTTGCCCAACTTGCCCGTTCGTACAATAGAAGTCGTTCAGATCAGCAGGAGCCGATACTGAACGTCCACACCGCAATTGTAAGAGGTCAACAGGGTCGTCAGGATAGAATGGCCGACGAAGCCCGCTTCTTAACTCGCTCAACCAAAACAGATCGATTGATTAGCCATACAGCACTCTCAGAGGCACCCGATCTAAAAAGCGGTGTTCTATCAACCGCTGAGATCAAACGCGAAGATGAGGACAAGGTGCTGATCCTATCGTTGAGTAAAAGCTATCAAGATCTGTTAGAAAAACAGGGGCGTTATCTTCTGGCAAAACTGGCACAGCAGGCCGCACAGTAATCTGCATAAACCGCACATTATTGATTCAACAAAAAAGGGAGCCAGTGGCTCCCTTTTGATATTTAGGTAGTCATTACTCTACCGATAGATGGCTCACTCGCTGATAGCCCCTTGGCAGTTTATTGCCTCGACGACCGCGCTCTCCACGGTAGTGTTCTAGATCGGCTTTGGTCATTTTTAGGTACTGCTTACCCGCATGAACCAGAAGTTCCTGATCTTCATTAAGAACAGCCACAGCAACCATCAACTCTTCACGAGCTTGAGCCCTTGCCGACGGGATGTTAATGATCTTATTACCTTTACCTCGTCCCAATACAGGCAGCTCAGAGACTGGGAACACCAGTAGACGCCCTTCAGAAGTTACGGCAGCGATCAAACCATTTTCGCTATCAGAAATGGAAGCAGGCGCTACGATATTGGCCCCTTTGGGTAGCGTCAGTACCGCTTTACCGTTTTTCGTCTTACTGGTCATATCACCTATCGACGTGACAAAGCCATAACCAGCATCTGAAGAGAGAAGAACCTTATCACTCTCTTTACCCGCGGTTAGTGCCTCTATCGAAGCACCCTTTTGCAGACTAATGCTACCGGTAACAGGCTCGCCTTGCCCCCGAGCTGAAGGCAGGTTATGAGTCTCTAATGTATAACTGCGCCCCATACTGTCTAGCAGGATCGTCGGCTGGTTCATGCGTCCAGCAATCGAGAGTTTATAACCATCACTCGCTTTGTAATTCAGAGTAGCCGGATCAATGTCATGCCCTTTAGCAGCACGGATCCACCCCTGTTTAGAGAGGACGACGGTAACAGGATCAGAGGTAAGCAGATCTTTATCACTGAACGCTTGAGACTCTTCACGCTCAACCAGAGGAGAGCGGCGATCATCGCCAAACTCTTCAGCAGCTTGTTCAATCTCCTCTTTAATGAGATTACGCATCAACTCATCAGAACCAAGAATAGATTCAAGTTTTTTACGCTCTTCATCTAACTCAGACTGCTCTGCACGGATCTGAAACTCTTCCAGTTTCGCCAAATGACGAAGTTTGAGATCGAGGATGGCGTTAGCTTGGACATCCGTTAGACCGAAGCGCTCCATCATAACCGTTTTAGGCTCATCCTCGTTGCGGATGATTGCGATCACTTCATCGATATTAAGATAAGCAATGATCAAACCATCGAGGATATGCAGTCGATCTAATACTTTCTGCAAACGGAATTCGAGACGGCGTCGAACAACCTGGGTACGCCAAGTAAGCCACTCCGTTAAGATCTGACGAAGATCTTTAACCTGTGGACGGCCGTCAATGCCGATCATGTTGAAGTTAACTCGGTAGCTTCGCTCTAGATCGGTGGTTGCAAACAGGTGAGCCATCAACTGCTCAATATCGATACGATTTGAGCGTGGCACAATCACGAACCGAGTCGGATTCTCATGGTCTGACTCATCACGCAAATCGCTAACCATTGGCAATTTTTTCTGCTGCATTTGAGCTGCAATCTGCTCAAGCACCTTAGCACCAGATACCTGATATGGAAGAGCCGTAATGACAACGTCACCATCCTCAATTTCATAAATAGCACGTGCTTTTACAGAACCACGACCGGTCTCATAGATCTTTTTAAGATCAGCCGTCGGTGTAATGATCTCAGCAGCGGTTGGGAAATCAGGGCCTTTTACTTTCTGACAAAGACGCGCAACACTGGCATCAGGATTGTCGAGCAGATAAGTACAAGCCCGAGCGACTTCGCGAAGGTTATGGGGAAGAATATCAGTCGCCATACCAACGGCGATACCCGTAGAACCATTCAAGAGTACGTTAGGTAGACGCGCTGGCAGAACCTCAGGCTCATCCATCGTGCCATCAAAGTTAGGTACCCATTCAACCGTTCCTTGACCTAACTCTTTTAACAACACCTCGGCATATTTAGAGAGTCGCGCTTCAGTGTATCGCATTGCTGCGAAAGATTTAGGGTCGTCAGCAGAACCCCAGTTGCCTTGACCATCTACAAGTGGATAGCGATAACTGAAAGGCTGTGCCATAAGCACCATAGCCTCATAACAGGCCGAATCACCGTGCGGATGAAACTTACCTAAAACGTCACCTACCGTACGTGCTGACTTTTTAAATTTGGCGCTCGCCTTTAGTCCAAGCTCAGACATTGCATAAACAATACGGCGTTGTACTGGCTTCATACCATCGCCTAGATGAGGCAATGCACGGTCAAGAATGACGTACATTGAGTAATCTAAGTAGGCTTTCTCTGTAAAGGTCTTTAAAGGAAGGGTTTCGACCCCTTCATCGATCAGATTTTCCACAAATAGTGTTCCCAGACGGGTTAGCATTTACAAAAACAGTTGTTTACGAGTATGCCACCATAGACACGCGCTTGCATCTGAAAAGCACCAAGATAGGATCAAATGCGTAGAGTGAAAACGAGTATCAACAAAAAGACACGGACAAGATGAACCTGTTAAAAGCTGTTTCTATTTCAATTCTATTTGGCATATCAGCCGTATCAGCAGCTGAGTGGCAAACTGATATAAAAAGTAATAATCCCATTGTTGGAAAAATATGGGATAACGCAAACCAGCGTTTCATAACTCAACAGCAATTACTGGATCAAATGAGTGAGATAGATTGGATATTGTTGGGTGAAAATCATGAAACGGATATTCATCACGAACTTCAAACAGAGATACTAGAGCTACTGTCCCAAAAGAAGATACTCGGTAATGTTGCCTTTGAAATGGCGAATACAGATCAACAGAGTGCACTAGACAGCGCATTAGGGGAGCCGTCGAATCCAGAACAACTCAACTGGCAAAAAGGCTGGCCTTGGGAGTGGTATGAATCACCCGTGAACTTAGCTTTAACGAAAGCAAACAGAGTACTCAGCACAGACCTAACTCGACAACAACAGATGCAAGCCTACATGGATGAATCAATAGATCATCCTAACGAACACTACAAAAACTTTATGCTCGACATACTCTATGAAAGCCACTGCGGCAAGCTACCCAAATCACAACTGGGCAACATGTTAAGAGTTCAAATAGCCCGTGATCGACAGATGGGCAGAGTACTTAAAGAGAACAGCACCGATAAAGTCGATCTATACATTGCAGGCAACATGCATGTCAGAAAAGATGCCGGCGTCCCCTTTCATAATGAGCTGAACAGCTTATCGATTATGATGCTATCCTTTGGGGAAAGCCAGGACCCCTTTGAAATAGTACCGGACAGTTATCAGGATGAAGCGATAGCTGATTATGTGATATTCACACCGAAAGTGGAGCAGAGGGATCACTGTTCGCAGATTGAAGGGTAGTAGTTAGCTGTTGGAGCGGTCTTGTAAAGGCCGTGAAGGTTGGGCGCGTAATTAGAGAGCAGGTGACAGGCTAAAGCCAGTCACTGGTGTGCTTAACTCGCTACGAAGCTGCGGTGACTGGCCTTCAGCCTGTCACTGGTGTGCTTAACTCACTACGAAGCTACGGTGACTGGCCTTCAGCCTGTCATCCGCTATTGACGTTGGCAGAGATTCTGAACCGTTGGAGCGGTCTTGCAAAGGCCGCGATGGATTTGGCAGAGATCCTTTACGAAGCTCTCAATGACCTACAATAGGTGCCGAGCGTTGCTCGTCATCGCTTCGCGACGCTTGCAGCGCCTCAACCCCGCCCCGTTGGGGCATGGGTTGTCACATGGGCATTCGCTCAGAAGTCTCCTTGCTACCAAAAAACAAAAAACCCCAGGACCTTTCGGTACTGGGGTTCTTTGTTTATTAGGTGCCTGGCAATGACCTACTCTCACATGGGGAAACCCCACACTACCATCGGCGATGACGCGTTTCACGACTG
>NZ_WBYR01000008.1:0-93636 GCF_013283315.1 Marinobacterium sp. xm-g-59
CGGATAAGAGGATTTAATCTGCTGACCTTGGTGGTCAACAACGTACCGTTCAAGGACGGTGAGCAAGTACAGGATCAATCAGACAGGAATGCCGCCTGATGCCGTACACCAGATTTGACAATATCTCGATATCTTCAGAACTAATCGGATCTCCGGCCACTTGGTATTCACCTCCGACCACCAGCACCATGGAATCGGAGGGAATGAGTTTATGAATAAAATTGACATGCGATTTAAGGTTATCAAAGAGTGACAGATCATTGTTTAAGCTTGTCACCAATTTCATATGCAGCTGTCGGGAGAGCTCAGTATCACTGTGACTTTGGCTGTTAAGCTTTACTCTTAGCTCCAATGCCAAGGACTCAACATAGAGCTCTGCAATTGTTCTATCACACAGCGATACGTATTTATTTGAATAGTGGTGACACGCGAATAACCCCCAAAGTTCACCGTCAACAAGAATGCTAATAGACATAGACGCTGCAACACCCATGTTTTTTAGATACTCAAGGTGAACAGGCGATACAGAACGAGTTGAACTGATCGAAAGATCAATGGTGGCGTGTTGCGGATGGATCGGCACGCCCGTGTCATGTACATCAGCAATCAAACGGGTGAGGTTTCTTTTGTAAAGCGCTCTGGCTTGTCGTGGTATGTCCGATGCTGGGTATCTAAGACCCATAAAGGAATCGACGGATGCATTGCGATGCTCAGCGACAACCTCTCCGCTACCATCTCCATGGAATCGGTAGACCATGACTCTATCAAAGCCCGTTAACGTTGAGACGTGTTCGGCCGAAATTGAGAGCAAATCCTCTAAATTATCAGTGTCTGTTACTTTTCTGATCATCTGCTTGAGGACCTGAAGTTGATCTGAAGAACTATCAACACTCTTTTCAAGCTCAACCACTATGGTGCTGCCCGATAAATGGATCGCCAGATCGTATAGCTGACCTGTTTTAAACAGATCAATGTTTGTGAGTCTCTCAGAATGATCAGAGCCATTTATGCCGAGGAATGTGGCTTTAATCCTATTCACTTCAGTCTTATCGAATAGAGTCTCTAAATTTCGACCCAGCATCTTATCCACGGGTACCTTAAACAGCTCTGTGACATTTTCGGAAGCGGCAATGATGCCCCAATCTGAGTTGAACGCGATAAAATAACCAAAGCTCTGTACGCGTCCCAACAGGTGAATGGGTTCTTTTTCACAGGTACTCAAATCGTATTGTGTATTCAGTTTGACGACGTTAGACATAATGTTTTTGCTCGTTTTCATTAATCACGGGTTGGTATTGATTCAGGCGAACCTTATTAAGAACGGCTTCAATGGCAGTCATTCCCGCGGGTTTATTGAGTATCTCGTTAAATAGATGCGCCGTATTGGTGAGCTCAATAGATGAAGAATCCAGTGCCGTTAGACCAATAATGGGAAGGTCATACCCCTTATCCCTAAGTTGTTTAGTGGCTTCAGGTCCATCTAATATCGGCATATTGAAATCCATAAACACTAGGTGAAAGTCTTTCTCTGATTCCACTTTATCAACAGCCTCAGCACCATTTTTGGCCAAAACCACATCGACCTTTCCGATCTTTAATAACTGTGATTTAAGAAGGATTAGATTGGTCATGCTGTCGTCTACAACAAGCACCTTCAACATCAACTCTTGAGGGGGGCTCTCTGCTTTTAATTTAACCTGTTGAGCAACTGAATCACTTAAACCACTTTTTGCAAAAAAGTCGTGTAACAGGCTTGGCAAAATAGGCTCAAAAATTTCATCCGTTCGATCGACCAAGCCTGGTGGAAAAGCACTATTCTCAGATCGAATGATCGCTATTCGTCCCTCAAGGATTTTTAACGTCCAATCCCTACAGAGATGATTCTCTTGAATCGCAATTTTCTCTGAGACGACCAACGCATCAATGTTTGTCTTGGTTAGCTGTTTGAAAGACTGGACTCTGATGACCGAGGCACCCCAATCCCTTAAGAAGGTCTCAATGATTTCAAACTTAACTGATTTATCAGCAACAACCGCCACGATCGGGTCTGATCTAAATTTAAGGGGCGCTGAACCAGCTATTGACTGAGAGACAGGTAGCCTCAATTGAAAAGAGGCCTTAGTCCCCTTTCCTAAATCAGATCTCAGAACCAGGCTTCCACCCATTTTTTGGACTATGTCTAAACATATGCCCAAACCCAACCCTGAACCTAACGGCCTCCCCTTTTGAACATCAACCACTTGACCAAAGGGCGAAAGAATTTTTTGTATATCTTTTTGATCAATACCAATTCCGGTATCAATGACCGAGAAATGGATCTCTACTTCTGATCCAATCTGCCCCTTTAGTGCAGCCCAAAACTCAATCGAACCGCTATCGGTAAATTTGATCGCATTACCGATCAAATTGTTTAAAACTTGCTGAAGGTGAACACCATCGACCTCAACATTTTGTCTGAATAATTTCGGATCAATCATCAAACCGAGTTCAATTCCCTTACCCTCAGCAGCAATTGAGAAAGTCTTAACGGTCCTTTCAATAAGGTCCGTTATATCGGTTGTGACGGGATTGATGACAACAGCACCCGATTCACTTTTTGCCGCTTCGATCGCCTTGTTCAGTGAGTCAAGAAGCCCGTTCGACGCCACACTTATTTTATCAACATGCCGTTTCGCCATTGGAGACATCTGTTCCGATTGCAAGAGTTCAGCTAGGCCCATGATGGCATGCAGCGGCGTCCGTAGTTCATGACTTAATGTTGCTATGACTTTTAACTGTTCAGTACGTGATTGGCTTAGCTCTGATTCATTCAATTCTGTAGCAATTTCAGGCTCGACTTTAACGGTCTTTTTTTGACTAGCCATTTGCCACCTCATCCAATTTAAAATATGAGTGACTGACAATATCTAGAGAGTCACTCATGCTTAAAAATAGTTTTTTAGCTGATTCAACTGCCGTCTCAATTTGCTGGGGTTCAATGAGCTGAGAATCGAGTTCATATTGCGTCGCTTTCCAAAGCGCGAAGGTGTTATCTCTGTACCCGTTATAAAAGTGGGTCACATCATGTCTATTCATACTCCGCTCTATGAGCGGTGCTAACACCCTCCCCCCTAATGAAGCGCCTTCAAAGACATAAATCGCGCCTAGCACCTCAGATAGAGAGTTGTGATGAGTTTCAAAAGGTTCAGATTCAATAATGCAATCCAACGCATTCAGAGACTTAAGATCTTGAATTAACCAAGAGTAACGCTCAGAAACACGCTGTTTTAACGCTTCATTGGAATGATTCAAAAAGAGAGGTAGATGTTTTTTAATCCAATGTTCCAGTGCAACTAGAGCGAGAGTATATTCTCGCTCATTCAGAGTAGGTCGCACTAAAGATCTAAGGATAGGGTGAGCATCTAAGGATCTGTGAGATGCATTCGTAGACTGTTTCAAACATTCTGACGCATTAACATGGAGCATTGCTAAAGTCCTTCTGTTTTATATGTTACTTAAAGTTCCTGTACTGCTCGAAACTATTTTTATTGTCTGACTTAACCATAGATCAAAAATTTGCAAAGCCAGGTTTTTGTTGTTTATAAGCAAATTCGATGCCAAGTTTTCACATGCGGATTGATTTTTTAATAGAACAATCTGGCTAACAACTATCGACGTAAATGCTGAAATGAAATCTCTCTTTGCACCCTTACTGATGACTTTAAGCCTAACTAGCTGGGCTTCTAATATTCCTATTTTCGATACGCACGTTCACCACAACGATAAAACACAGGATGAATTTGATGATCGGAGAGTCGTCTCTCTTCTTCGTCAGTACGATATCCAGAAGGCCCTTGTTTCAAGCAGCGGTGATGACAACACTCAACGATTAAAGAGCTTGGCGCCTGATCTTGTGCTGCCAGCACTTCGCCCCTTTCGAAAAAGTGGTGAATTAAGAACCTGGATGCATGATGAGTCGGTCACTGAATATTTAGAGACACAGCTCAAACAGAACCATTACTTCGCCATTGGTGAGTTTCATGCGTTTGGCGATGAGATGCAGACACCCGTGTCAAAACGGTTAGTGGCTTTAGCCAAAGAGTACAACTTAGTGTTGCACCTGCATGGCGATCGTCAGGCGATGCAACAGATCTTTCTGCAGTGGCCCGAGGCTAAGGTACTCTGGGCACACGCTGGGTTTGAAGCCCCTAGTGATCTGGCTGGACTATTTGATCAATACCCAAACCTCTGGGCTGATCTATCCTTTAGACCAGAGATTGTTACCTGGGGAGGCTTCAACCCTGAGTGGGAAAAGGCTCTACTGGCTAACCCTAATCGATTCACCTTAGGAGCTGATACATTCAACCTGGATCAGTGGCAGAAGATGCCGCTTTACACTCTGGATACACGAGATTGGTTAAGTACACTGCCTTCAGAGGTGGCTAAAAAAATTGCTTACGAAAATGCGGAGAGGCTATTTGATGTTTCCATTTCAGATTAGACAACCGCGTTATCACTCACTGATACCTCTTATCACACTGGGACTAAGTTGCTCTTTATCTTCGCAAGCATTATTCGCCGATGTCACCACCGGTGTCATGTTGAATCAATTTCAGAGTCAATTTCCAACCATCTACCTACCCTCTGTCGGTGAGGTAGATCGTCGTCGTTTTAAGTTGCCAGATGCTACCTCAGGTGATCCCAGCTTGTACGTCAAAGGGTTTGAGTTTACCGGCGTAAGCAGCATCGATATCAAGTATCTGCATCAAGCATTCTCGCCCTTTGAGGAGAGAGCGTTCACCCCTAAGCAACTGCTTGAGCTGACGGATCTGATCACCGACACCTATCGTCAACATGACATTGCGGCTATGGCGCGCATCCCTCCACAGGATGCTAAAAACGGAACGATTGTTTTTGAGATACACGAGTCAAATTTTGTCGGGGCAATACTAGATCATGGTTTTGAAGATCATTTTAATGTCTCACTTGAGCGTGTCGAAGCAGTCGCCTCTCTTCCAGGGTCTGAAGGGGCACCGCTGATACTCTCTGAACGAGAGCGTCAGCAGTTACTGACCATAGATATGCATGGCATCAGCGTATCAGGCGGACTGCAAGCAAACGATGACGGGGATCAGGAGCTAGAACTCTGGATAGAAAACAGTGACAGATTCTCTGGATCCATTGATCTAAACAACCAGGGTCTGAATGGAACGGGTGAAGAGCAAGCCGTTTTAACATCGATGCTATCTAGCCCATTTCAACGGGGTGGTGCTGGCTACCTGAACGCCATTAATAGTACCCAGTCTCAATTTCTTAGTATGGCTTATAGAGGGCCCATTGGGCTTCGAGGAACGACGTTAGACCTGCAAGCAGGAAGGCTTTCGGCCGATACAGACAGCAAACGACATCAATCAATCTCCTACTCTTTAGGCGTTCGTCACCCACTGATTAGAACCCTTGGCAGCAATCTATTCCTATCAGGCATCGCAGAACAACGCTTGCTTGAGGAGAGCTCAATAATCAACAACTCTTCACTGACAGACAGCGATTACGAAGTAAACACATTGAGACTGACGCTCGATGGAAACCGCGCCTTACACAAAGATAGGCTCACGTATCGACTTCAAACCACCTTGGGTAACACTGACCTTGAGGGCTCACCCAACCGCGGTCATGACCTAGCAAATGCTAATACTGCGGGTGCATTCAAAACATTCAGTGGATTCTTAACCTATCGAAAACGGTTAGCCGATAACTGGCAAGTATTGACCCATTTACAAGGCCAAATGAGCCCTAACAACTTAGATGACAGTCAACGATTAATTGCAGGCGGGTCTCAGGGACTTCGGGGTTTCAGTGCTGACGAGTTGATTGTCGATCAAGGCGCGCTGGTTCGTGTAGATATTATTAAACGGCTGAACGATCAATGGCGATTTGGTGGTTTTATCGACTGGGCAAAACTGGAGAGACGCAGCAACAATACCGACATCAATGGTAGCCCATTGGAGTCCCATAACCGAATATCTGCTTATGATTGGGGCGTCGCCTCCAGCTATAGAGTCCATGAGTCACTTCAATTCGACTTATCTGTCGCTCAAGCACTATCGAATACTCAAGGGGTGAACACCGAACAGGGCGATTTAACCACACTACTGAATTTGAAATGGGAGTTTTAAAGCGTCACTCCCACTCCATCTCTTCAAAGACACGCTGTGCATTGCGCCCGTGGATCTCTTCGTAGACGTTCAAATAACTGAATGCACTCTGGTCAATGGATGACACACTCTGCATATCACCACCCTCTTCAATCAACTCACCCACTTGTTCACGCAGAAACCTGAGGTAATCAAGGGTATCAGCCTTAGCTTTTTCCAAGGTTGTTGGTGCTCCATGGCCCGGAACAATCACCTTAGGATTTAACAACTCAATCACCTCAAACGCCTCTATCCAGGTTAGATGTTGTGATTGGGAGGCCACACCAAGCATCCGATCAACAAACACCGTATCGCCTGTATAGAGAGCGGATACTTCAGGTAACCAGACAAAGTTTTCACCCGGAGTATGAGTATGACCGACCGGAATAAACTGAACCGATCGATCACCCAGTGTGAGGGTACTCTCTGAGTCTAAAAGCGTATTGGCGTAGACAGGTTTTGTGCCTTGATAGGCGTCACCAATCAAGTTAGTAATTCGCATGACCTGCTGAGCTTCACGAGCCCTCTGATCGGTTTGGGTCGCAGTGCTACTGATCAATTCAGCGCCCTGTTGCGCAAAATAGTCGTTGCCAAACCAGCGGTGATCTTGGCCACCGGTATTAATCACTTTAATGACCGGTTGATCGGTGACTGTTTTGATCGTAGCTTCGATTTTCTCAGCCCCTCTCCAGCTACCACCTGAGTCAATCAACAGAACCCCCTGGTCAGAGACTACAAAACCAAAGGTGGCATTGTTTCCGAAATTTTCGGGAGATCGATCGGTCAGCGGCCCCACAATAGAATAGGTATTTGGAGCCACCTCTATGACCTGTAACTCATCAGCTTGAACCAGAGATGTTATTGCTAAGGTTAAAATAGCGAGGAGTGGTTTAATCATTTAGGAACCCATTGGATTGAGTGGTTGGGGCCTTATCGTAGATGAGGCGATTTCCCATGGAGTGAGGGTCAGGCTGAAGGCCAGACCCTGATAAGGGTTTATGTGATCAGTTTGCAGCGGCTCGACAGATCGTCGCGAAGCTGTCAGCTTTAAGGGATGCACCACCGACCAATCCACCGTCAACGTCAGCCATAGCAAGTAGCTCTGCAGCATTTTTGTCGTTCATGCTACCACCGTAAAGAATGGTCACGCGATCAGCGATATCAGTGTTGTGTTTGGCTATCAAACTGCGAACAAAGGCATGAGCATCCTGAGCTTGTTGTGGTGTCGCAGTTTCGCCGGTACCAATCGCCCAGACTGGCTCATAGGCAATCACAATTTGTGCAAAAGTGTCTGCACCACATAGATCGACAACCGCATTGACCTGCTCTTCTAATACAGCATTCATTTGACCCGATTGACGCTCTTCCAGTGTTTCACCGATACAGAGAACCGGTACAAGGCCGAGCTCTAGTGCTTTAAGCGTTTTTTCTGCCACCAATTGACTGGTTTCACCATAGAGAGAGCGACGCTCAGAGTGCCCCGTCAGTACATAAGCACAGCCAAGATCACGGATCATTTCACCACTCACTTCACCGGTGAAAGCGCCTTTCTCTTGATCACTTAGGTTTTGCGCACCCACTTTTATGGCGGTGTCGGCGGTTAACTCCAGTGCTTGAGGAATATAAATGAAGGATGGACAGACCGCGATATCAACACCTTTTAGAGAAGCGACCTGATCGGCCAAACCAGTCAATAGAGATTCGTTGGTCATCAACGATCCATTCATTTTCCAGTTACCCATAATTAGGGGGCGTCTCATCACGTAACTCCTTAGATCCAAACAAAAAAGACAGCTTAATAAGCCTAGAGAGCCGGATCAACCATTAGTTGCCTAGAAGAGCATTTTATATCAATCTATCTTTCTTATAATTAAGAGTTTCTTTGCGGACCATTAAACAGGTTGGAGCTCTTTGTCGTAGTGCTTAATAAGATTAATGATTAAACAGGCAATCACTCAATGGGACTTCTAATCGACGGTCAGTGGTATGATCAGTGGTATGACACTAAATCATCCAATGGAAAATTTATTCGAACAGAGGCGCAATATCGAAACTGGGTTACCCCTGATGGTGCCGAAGGCCCAACGGGTGATGCAGGTTTTAAAGCTGAACCGGGTCGATACCACCTCTATGTCTCATTAGCCTGCCCCTGGGCACACCGAACTCTAATCGTCAGAGCACTCAAGGGTCTACAAGACCAGATCTCATTTGATGTGGTGCACCCCTTGATGCTTGAGCAAGGCTGGACTTTTGATTCAGACTTTCCAGCTGCAACCAGTGATCGTGTCAATCAGAAGCAGTTTATGCACCAGATCTATACCCAGTGCGATCCAGAGTACACCGGTCGGGTAACAGTTCCAGTACTTTGGGATAAACAGAATCAGACCATTGTTAGCAATGAGTCCTCAGAAATTATTCGTATGCTCAACTCAGGTTTTAACGAGATTGGCGCAAATGATCTGGATCTCTACCCTGAATCGCTCCAAGCGGAGATTGATCAGTGGAATGAGTTCATCTACGAACCCGTTAACAATGGTGTCTATAAAGCAGGCTTTGCAACGACTCAAGAAGCTTACGATGAAGCGGTGGTGAATCTCTTTAAGCATCTGGACAGACTGGAAGAGAGGCTAACCACTCGTCGTTACTTAGTGGGTCATCAGTTAACCGAGGCTGATATCAGACTCTTCACGACTTTGATTCGCTTTGACCCAGTATATGTTCAACACTTTAAGTGTGACCGTAAACGAATCGCAGAGTACCCGGCACTATCGAACTATATGCGTGACATCTACCAGCAGCTCGGAGTAGCAGAGACCTGTGACCTTGATCATATCAGACACCACTACTACCGCAGCCACCCGACTATAAATCCGCATGGCATCATCTCCTACGGTCCAGAGTTTGATCTGATGGCGCCACACGGACGCGAGTTTTTGTAGTTGTTGGAGCCTTATCTTAGATGAGGCGATTGGTTTGAAGTGCATCGCGGCCTTTTCAAGACCGCTCCAACAGCAAGCAGCTAACCATGTTGGAGCCTTATCGCAGATGAGGCGATTTTAAAGAGCATCGCGGCCTTTCAAGACCGCTCCAACATGCTGTCGGGTTAGGGAGCCCAGTAGATATCGACAGGGGTTTTGCTTTGGCGTAGAACAGCGCGCACAGGCATCTCTTCGGTGTCGCCCTCACCCATCGCTTGCTCAAGTACCGGCAGTTTTGAATCGCCACAAAGGTGAATAAAGATACGTTTAGCGTGCAACAACCTTTGCAAGGTCAATGTCATACGCAAATGGGGAGCGACGGGCGGAGTCACACCCATACAGGCTTTAAAACCATAAGGGTTTAACGCTGCCGTTAGCTCTGGTGCATTGGGAAAGAATGATGCGGTATGACCATCCTCGCCCATGCCTAAAATCACGGCATCAAACTCTTTTGGAAGTTCACTCAGAACCTCTTCTAGCTTGGTTTGACCAGAACAGGGATACTCAGCGTCATTAAAGTGAGGAATAAAATGCGCAGCCGCCGCTCGATTCTGTAGCAAGTGTGTTTTTACAGATAGAGCATTGCTGTCTTCATGGGTATCGGGAACCCAACGCTCATCAGCCAGAGTAATCCAAACCTTAGACCAATCTAGCTCTTGGACAGAGAGCGATTGGAATAGTGCCGCCGGTGTCCGACCACCCGATAGGACCAGTGTCGCACGGCCACGCTCTTCAATTCCGGCTTTTAATAGCGCGACTATCTCTTCCGTTAAACGACATTCAAGTGACTCTCGTGTATCAAATTGAAACATATTGGACATCATTAAACCTCACTCGTGCCAAGAACGACCATCACGCTCGATCAGAGCGATTGAACCAATAGGTCCCCAGGTACCGGCGTTGTAAGGTTTCACTTCGTCACCGACATCTTTCCATGCCTGAATCAACTCGTCACACCAAGTCCAAGAGGCTTCAATCTCATCACGACGAACGAACAGTGACTGATCACCGACCATCGATTCTAGAAGCAGACGCTCGTAAGCATCCGGAGTTCGTTGGTTAGGATCACTTTCGCTGAAGTCCAGGTTGAGCGCACGGTTTTGTAGATCCATGCCTTGGTGCATGCCCAGCTGTTTAGTGACCACGTGAAGACGAATCCCCTCATCTGGCTGAAGACGAATAACCAGACGATTGTTGACGATGTCACGCTGCTTAGGATCAAAAATAAAGTGTGGGTTATTTTTATAAACCACCACGATCTCGGTCATCTTTTGCGGCATACGTTTACCGGTACGCAGGTAGAAGGGTACGCCGGCCCAACGCCAGTTATCGACATTGACTCGTAGAGAGACAAAGGTTTCAGTGTTGGACTTAGTCGCAGCACTGCCCTCCTCTTCACCATAGCCAACCACCGCTTGACCACCGATAGACCCGGCTGTGTACTGACCACGAACGGCACGTTTATTGACATTGGAAGAGTTAATTGGGTGAAGGGCTTTCAGAATTCTGACTTTCTCATCGCGAATCGAGTCTGCATCCAGTTTGCTCGGCGGGTTCATTGCGACCATACAGAGAAGTTGCAACAGGTGGTTTTGAACCATATCACGCATCTGCCCCACTTTGTCGTAGTAACTCCAACGCCCTTCAAGACCAACGGTTTCAGAAACCGTAATCTGAACGTGATCGATTGCCGAGTTGTTCCACTGTGAACCAAACAGGTTGTTGGCAAAGCGCAGGGCAATAAGGTTTTGAACCGTATCTTTACCTAGGTAGTGGTCAATGCGGTAGATACGGTTCTCATTAAAGTATTGAGCAACCGTATCGTTGATCACCTTAGAGCTCGCCAAATCGTGACCAATCGGCTTTTCCAATACGATACGCGTCGTCTCATTGATTAACTCTGCACTGCTGAGGTTTTTACAGATGTCACCAAACACAGCAGGCGGTGTTGCAAGGTAGTTAACCATGATTCGACTGTCATCAAGTTTAGCTTTGATCTTCTTGAAATCATCGGCGGAGGTCATATCGACCTGAACGTAATCAAGACGCGCTGAGAAACGTTGCCACTCTTCAGAGCTCATCTCACCAGGCGCTAAAAATCGAACCAGTGTCGCTTCCACCGCTTCAACAAAGGCAGCCTGGTCCCAATCCGCACGTGCAACGCCGATGATCTTAGACTCAGGGTTCAGTAGCTTCGCTTTGTCGAGCTGGAATAGCGCAGGAAATAGCTTACGCATTGCCAGGTCACCCTTGGCACCGAACAGAACAAAATCACAGGCTTGATGCATTGCATCGTTCATGAGCTACACTCCTTTGGAGGTGGAAAGAGTAAATGTAAAAAATTTATGTAATTTTAGTACATTTTGTAGCAAATGATCTACAAAAGTGATGAGCTAATTTTATATTTAAATGCACTATACCCCTTTCATTTTGGTGATTAGAGCAGTAAAACCTACTATTTTCCTTGAAACTGATACACTTAACAGACTGTTAACTTTTTTGTAATTTTTATACGTAATCCAATATGAGCATCGATATTACCCGTTTCAAAGAGCAGCTAGACGCTGTTCAACTGACTTTCAAGAGTGACGTTGCCATCATCTCCCTTTCAGGAGGGCACATACTAAGCTATCAATCCAATGGCGAGGAGCGGCTCTGGATGAGCCCTAAAGCCAACTTAGAGGCGGGCAAGTCGATACGCGGTGGCATCCCAGTCTGTTGGCCTTGGTTTGGTGCACACCCAAGCGATGAGAGTAGATCTGCACACGGCTTTGCGCGCACGTCAACTTGGACTCTGGTTGATGCTCAAGATCACGAGGAGTTTGCCTCTGTCATGCTCGGACTTGAGAACAGCGTTGCCAATCCCCTATTCCCATACGACTGCAGCCTAGCGATAAAGGTCACTCTGACCGATAAACTCAGCGTTGAACTGATTACTACCAATCTTGGCAATCAACCGATAGAGATCACACAGGCACTGCATACCTACCTCCCTATCTCTGATCTAGACAATGCCAGCATTGCGGGTCTGAAGGGAGTGGACTATGCCGATAAGCTAAAAGATTTCGTACGTGCAACGGAAGATCGAGATTCAGTCGATCTAACAGAGCCAACGGATAGAGTCTATTTTGACGATTCAAATTGCCTGATCTTGAATGACAAGAACCTAGAAACACGAATCTACAAACAGAACAGCGGTACCACAGTGGTTTGGAACCCAGGAAAAGAGACGGCTAACAATATGGCGGATATAGGCGCCGAGCACTACCGTGGCTTTTTATGTATTGAAGCGGCCAATGCGATGGAAGATAAGGTCCGCATCGAACCGGGTGAAAGTTTTACCCTAAGGCAAGGGATTTACGCAGCGTAGGAGCGGTATTGCAAAGGCCGCGATGCTCTTCATAAGATAGTTGCTAACGGAACTGGTGTCTGGCTTTAGCCTGACATCCACTCTTTCCGCGTTTTCCAGATAGACTATAAAGTTGACCCGCGGATGACAGGCTGAAGGCCTGTCACCTTAGATCGCCTCATCTTCGATAAGGCTCCAACGCCTGCTCCTTTCCATCCGTGGAACCGCAGGATACCGTCCGTCCTGGACATGCCCTGCTCCTGCGCGTCCTGCGCTCGCAGGATACCGTCCGTCCTGGACATAAAAAAGCCGCCCGGGATGGGGCGGCGAAAGGAGTGCAGATGCACTCAGTTTCCACGACCTTTAGGAAACAGGAGGTCTACAGTGCAGAGGCCTTAGCCACTGCGTCTGAAGCTAGTTTGGTAATACCGTCCCAATCTTTTGCATCGATCAGATCGGTTGGTACTACCCATGAACCGCCAACCACGTTAACGCTGGGCAGGCTCAAGTAATCGGTAAAGTTGTTTTCATTAATGCCACCCGTTGGGCAGAAACGAACCTGTGGGAATGGACCCGAAATCGCTTTAAGCATCTTAGGCCCACCCGCAGCTTCCGCTGGGAAGAACTTGAACGCCTCAAAACCAAATTCCATACCACGCATCATCTCGGCAACCGAGCTGATTGCTGGTAGGTAGGGCATATCAGATTCCAAGCCCGCCTTAAACAGAGCATCAGTTGCACCAGGGCTAATGGCAAACATGCCGCCAGCCTCTTGAACCTGTTGAAACTCTTCCGGTTTAGTCACCGTGCCCGCACCGACAATGACATCGTCGACTTTGTCAGCAATCTCTTTGATCACTTCAATCGCTGAATCGGTGCGCAAAGTCACTTCAAGAACCTTTAAACCACCCGCTTTTAATGCTTCTGCCAAGGGCACAGCATCTTCCACGCGTTCAATGACAAGAACGGGCATGACCGGAGAGGTGGTTAACAACGCATCAACATTAATGCTCATTATTCGAAATCCTTTTACTGTTTAGTTCCGAAGAAGATAGAGGCACCCTCTTCCGCACCTGATACTAGAGAACGCATGCCTGCAAACATCTCACGCCCCATACCGAACTGGTGGGCCGATAGATCCTGAGTCGCGCATTCACGTGCCGCCAACTCAGCCTCATCAACCAGCAGCGTCAGCTCACCGGTATGCGCATCAAGACGAATCAGGTCACCGTCTTGGATCTTAGCAATAGCACCACCGTGCAGAGCTTCTGGTGTTAGGTGAATCGCCGCTGGAATCTTGCCAGATGCACCTGACATGCGGCCATCTGTCACCAGAGCAACCTTGTACCCCTTGTCTTGCAGAGATCCTAAGAAGGGCGTCAGCTTGTGCAGTTCAGGCATACCGATAGCCGCAGGCCCCTGGAAGCGAACAACCACTACACAATCTTTATTGAGCTCACCCGCTTCATAGAGGGCTTTAAGATCATCCTGCTCGTGAAGCACCACAGCAGGCGCTTCCACGACGTAATTCTCTGTCGGTACTGCCGAAACCTTAATCACTGAGCGACCAAGGTTACCGCGCATCACTTTAACCCCACCGTTATTGGAGAACGGCGCTTTTGCAGTTGAGATAACCTCTGCATCCAAAGAGGCTTCAGGGCCTGATCGCCAAACCAATTTACCCTCTTCTAGGAAAGGCTCTTGGGTGTAGTCTTTTAGGCCATTACCCGTCACTGTCAGAACATCCTCGTGCAACAGACCTGCACTAAGCAGCTCACGGAATAGAAGAGACATGCCACCGGCCGCTTGGAAGTGGTTGATATCAGCAGAGCCGTTGGGATAGATACGGGTTAATAGAGGCACTACATCAGATAGATCAGACATATCGTCCCAGTTCACAATGACACCGGCTGCACGAGCCATCGCAATGATGTGCATGGTGTGGTTGGTAGATCCACCGGTAGCCAGTAGTGCCACAATACCGTTTACAATCGCCTTCTCATCGATCACCTGATAGAGCGGACGGTAATCAGAACCCAAAGAGGTAATACGACAGACCTGTTCAGCAGCGGCTTTCGTCAACTCGTCACGGAGCGGTGTGTAAGGGTTGATGAATGATGAACCCGGCAGATGAAGACCCATCGCCTCCATCAATAGCTGGTTTGAGTTCGCTGTACCATAGAATGTACAGGTGCCCGCACTGTGGTAAGAGTCTGATTCACACTGCAACAACGCATCTCGACCTACCTTACCCTCTGCATACTCCTGACGAATACGCGCTTTCTCTTTGTTAGGCAAACCACTCGGCATAGGACCTGCCGGTACAAAAATAACAGGAAGATGCCCAAAGCTAAGCGCACCAATCAACAGACCCGGTACAATCTTGTCACACACCCCTAAGCAAAGGGCAGCATCAAACATGTTGTGCGATAGACCAACCGCGGTAGCCATGGCGATGGTATCGCGACTGAATAGACTCAACTCCATGCCATCTTGACCCTGAGTCACACCATCACACATTGCAGGCACAGCACCCGCCACCTGTGCAACGCCACCCATGCCATTGACCGCTTGTTTAATCAGTTCAGGAAAGTGCTGGAAAGGCTGATGCGCCGAAACCATGTCGTTGTAAGCAGAGATAATGCCGACGTTGGCACTCTCCATCATCTTTAGGGTGTTTTTATCTTGCTCACCACAGGCGGCAAAGCCATGAGCAAGGTTGCCACAAGCGAGTGTAGAGCGAGTTACTTTAGAGCTTTTTGCGGCTTCCATACGAGCGACGTAGTCAGCACGTGAAGCACGGCTTCTTTCAACTATACGTTCAGTAACTTCAGCTAACTTAGGATGTACCACTTCCCACTCCTCTGCACCTAAAGGCGTTCTTATATGTAATTTAATTACATTTTAGAGTGGAACCATCTATCTAACAAGAAAAAATTAAATAAATTACGTAATAAAAATAAAAAGAGCCGCGGATGCGGCTCTTATAATGGGGCACTTTGCTTAACCGGCTGCCAAAGAAGGTAACCAAAGTACAATGGATGGAAACATAAACAGAACGGCAATCGTAAAGGCGTCCGCTATGAAGAAAGGTGTTACCCCTCTGAAGACATCCTGTACGCTCAAGTCATCCCTAACTCCGGCAACGACAAAGCAGTTGAGGCCTATTGGTGGTGTAATCAAACAGAACTCCGCCATCTTAACCACCAATATGCCAAACCAGATCGCGCACATTGGCCCTGACATACCAAACACACTGTCTGCTGCTGATACGGCCTCACCACCGTTCAGTGCCATGACAGTTGGATAGACGATAGGCAACGTTAGCAACATCATGCCAATCGCGTCCATAAACATACCCAATACCGCATAAGCCAACAGAATCAGCGCCAAGGTTAGGAAAGGTGACTGATCGAGTGAATTAATCCAATCAGAGAACGCCGAAGGGAGGTCAGCAAAACCTAGGAATCGAACGTAGATCAACACACCCCAGATAATGGTGAACATCATGACCGAGAGTTTGGCTGTATCTAAGATCGCTTTGGTCAATTGTTTAAAGGTCATGCCATTAGCAATCGCCATCACCAACACAATAAAAGCACCAATCGCACCGCCCTCAGTCGGGGTACCCAAAGATTCACCAAATGGGTTGTAGGTGAAAAGAATAATCACCGCAACGACTGCAACAATCGGCAGTGCAGGTGGTAGCGATTTAAGTTTCTCCTTCCAACTGTAACCTTTAATCGGTGGACCGAGTTTAGGAATCAAAAGAGCCATACCAACAATCAGAGCCACATAGATCAGTGCAGAGACCGCGCCCGGCAAAAAGCCGGCTAACAGCAGCTGTCCAACATCCTGCTCAACAATGATGGCATAGATAACCAAAATCGCACTGGGCGGAATTAACGAAGCCAAAGTACCGCCGGCTGCAACGACACCTGCAGCAAAGCGCTTGTCATAACCCAGCTTTAACATCTCGGGGATGGCTATACGGGAAAAGACAGCTGAGGTTGCCACACTGGCTCCCGATACCGCAGAGAAACCCGCCGTTGAAAACACCGTTGCAACGGCCATACCACCAGGCATCCAACCTACCCAACGCTTTGCAGCTTCAAACAACGACTTTGTCAAACCCGCGTAATAGGCTAAATAACCTATCAAAATAAAGGTCGGTATAAGGGAAAGCGCCTGACTGGAGATTTTAGAGTGAGGCACCTGCCCTGCTGTCTTAGCGGCCACACCTAACGCCCAAGTGAAGTCCTCTGGGTCAAACGACTTTTTCGCCCAAAAGATCCAAATCAAACCAATCATACCTGCAACGGCTGAAGCAAAGGCAACACGCATGCCAAAAACGACAGCGAGCAACAAACCTCCGGTAACGACGATACCAATCTCAATACTGGTCATCTCATTGACCTCCCATCTCTTCTAGCTGATCCGCCTCTTTGCGAGCCTGTGTTTCAATATCTTCAGTCAAAGGCACAGCGACGGGAGAGGTTTGATTTAAAACGAAGGCTCTAGCAAAACCCCATATTTGCAGTACCAAACGAATAGAGAGCACAGAGAGCGCAATGGGGGCTAGTAACTTAGCGGGCCAAAGAGGCAAGCCTATATCGATCGTAGAATCCCTAGACCAAAGAGGCGCAGAGAAATCGAAACTGCGTTCAAAATGGGACCATGAACCCCAAATCAATAAAATAACTAACAGAAGGATAATGAGAGTCGTTAAGGCTTCTACGAACCACAAAACCCGACCTTTCAACTGATTAACCAGCATATCCATGCGTATATGGCCGCCATCACGTTGAGTGTATGCAATACCCATAAAGGCAATCAGAGGCATGAACTGTTCAATCCAGTCAATGTAACCCGGTATGGGCTGGCTAAACAGGTTACGCCCTGCAACGGACACAACCGCTAGAATGATCAGACCCAACACGGTAAAACCGCCCAAAAGAGCCAACCCCGTCTCTAGTTTGTAAAGACGCTGGTCGATTCGACTGAGCAGTGAGTTATCTGTTAAAACGGAAGCGCTACCAGACATACTCTCTCCAACAATAAAAAAAGGGGGCAAAAGCCCCCTGCGAACCGCTAATTACTTAGCTAATTCAGATTCAACAAGATCAAGCAACGCTTGACCATCAACACCTTTGGCTTGCATGTCAGCTAACCAAGCTTTTGCAGCAGGCGCCGCTACGCGCTCACGGAAGGCAGCAAGAGCATCATCTGAGAAGCTAACTTGCTTGATGCCACGCTCTTCAAGCGTTGGCCACCAACGTGCCATCGTTTTATTCTCATAGAAGCTGATGTAGTGATCCAGTGACTCGTCAACAGAGCTGAGAAGCGCTTCACGGTGTTCTTCAGACAGATCCGCAAGTGCGTCTGAATTGACAACAACAGGACAGTTTACTGATCCTGGGTTTAGGTTGGTCGTCCACCACTCACCCACTTCCACTGTACCGAATGACATGTGAGCGTGAGGAGCAAAAGAGGCTGCAGAGATGACACCGCTATCCAATGCCTGACGAACTTCAGAAGCCGACATAGAACTTGGAACCGCACCTACTTCACGCATCGCAGCACCGATACCACCTGTTGCACGCACGGCTAGGCCCTCAAAGTCTTTAAGCGTACTTGGCGCTTCGCCTTTACCAAGGATATTGTACTGCGGCAGTGGAGATGGCATTAGAAGCGTAGCATTCCAGCGATCTAGATCTTTCTTGGCGGCTGGATGGTTGTAGACAGCCATAGAGATGTCAGCCTCTTGGCGAAGCGAACTGACACCTAGGAATGGAAGTTCCATTACTGTAATTGATGGGTTTTTGTCTGGGTGGTAACCGGCACAGAACTGCGCCATTTCGAAAGCACCAATAGAGATACCATCAAGGTTCTCTTTGTTCTTGGATAGACCACCATAGGAAAGATTCAGTTTGAACTGACCATCGGTTTTCTGTTCAACCAACTCCGCCAGTTTTTCGACATGCTCAGTGAAGGCGCGGCGCTTACCCCAAAGACTGACATTCCATTCAGTCGCAAAGGCTTCAAGTGATAGCGTTGCACCCATTGTCAGGGCAATTGCAGTAACCAGTTTCTTTTGCATTGTTTTCTCCGGTTTTGATTAAAAAATAACACGAAGAAGACATTAACCTAGTCACAAAAACAGCACTATGAAGAAAATTGCCAATGAAATGGATTAAGCCTGCGGATTTCCGCCAGCACCAAGCACTTGGTCTTTGTCCAACCCCAACTTCACGATTTTTTCATTGAGTGTACGACGGCCGATCCCTAGCACCTCAGCCACCTCATCCATTCGACCCTCACAATCGCGCAACACTCTCTCGATCAACGCCCTTTCAAAATTGGCCAGTGCAGGCCTTAACTTGGTATTACTTTTCAAAGCGGGATCTTTGATATTTGCCGCATCGGCCACTGACTTCGTATTCTCACGAGAGATCAACACCCTTCGTTCAGCAAGATGCATCAACTCTCTGACATTTCCAGGCCAAGAGTGGCTCATTAACCAGCTAATATCAGAACTGCTCAGGGGCTCCAGTTGCGAGTTATAGGCATCTGAAAACTTGGACGTAAAATATTGAAAAAGCATCGGAACATCTTCTAGATGTTCAGTCAGGGCTGGTAGATTAATGGTCAAACCATTTAAACGGTAAAGCAGATCTGACCTAAGGTTCGACTCAAGCTCGGTGTGGTGCAGATTTGTCGCAGAGAGTATTCGAATGTCGGCTGCTTCTGTTTTAGTACTGCCAAACTTTTGATAACCATTGTGCTCTATAAGATGGAGTAACTGAGCCTGATGCAGCTGCGAGAGTTCCACAACCTCATCTAAGAAGAGAGTCCCCCCTTCAGCCAGTTCCACATAGCCCGGCTGATCACCATCACCAAACATAAGCGCCGAAAACCTATCACTATCAATGACAGCACAATTGACTGAGATGAATGGCCCATCGGAACGATCAGAAAGTGAGTGAATAGCACGAGCAGCTAGCTCTTTACCGGTGCCTGTTTGACCCAACAACATGATTGGATTATCAGCCAAAGCATATTCATGTATCTGCTGTCGCAAATGAATCATCTGATCGCTTTGTCCAAGTAAAATATTTTCGATTTTAGAGAGTTGTTCGACTTTGTCTTTGAGCTGTTTATTTTGCAGGGACAATTTAAATTGCTGTCCGGCATGGCGAGCTGCTAGCAATAGGCGCTTAGGGTCATAAGGCTTTTCAAGGAAGGTATAGGCGCCAGCTGACATAGCTTCAACAGCCATATCGATATCACCATGGGCAGAGACAAAAATAAAAGGTGGATTACTCTCCTCCCTGTCCAGTGCTAGGAAGGCATCCAAACCACTAACACCTGGCATTCTGACATCACTAATGACCAGATTAGGCTCAATCTGTTTAATGTCATGAAGAAGGTTTTGGGCATTACTGAGTTGTGTAACATGCCACCCAGAGCTCTTAAGCAGAAGTGCCAACGAGGCCCTTACATCCTCTTCATCATCGATAATCAACACTCTCATATCAGACATTCGACAGATTCCTATGCTTTTTGTGGCAATTCGACAAAAAATTCCGCACCACCCGATTTCGACTCATTAGCCCAAATCTTGCCATGGTGTTCGGAAACAATGGCTGCACTAATTGCCAACCCCAATCCCAGTCCATTACCTTTTGTAGCCGTAGTATAGAATGCTTCGAACAGTACTTTAGGGTCTTTACCGCCAAATCCCAAGCCATTATCCGACACTCTTAACTGCCAATTCTCACCCATCATCACCAGTTCTATTTCGATAGTAGGCTGATCGACACTCGACATTGCACGGCAGGCATTTGTGATTAAATTTATAACGACCTGTTCAAGACGCTGGCTGCGCCCCTCTTCTATCACCGCCCTCTGCGGTAACTTCAGCTCAACTCTAGCCTCTAATTTATTAATCACATTTTGGGTGAGTTGTAGAGCACTGGAAATGACCTTAACCAGATCAACCTCTACTGCTGGTGTAGTATCTGGACGTGAGAAGTTACGTAGCTCATCTGTCGTCGATTGCATACGATCCGATACGGCGTGTAATTGAGAAATTAACACCTTATCGGTATCACTCCTAGCATTGATTTCAGCTGCAACCAGGTAGTTTTTTAGCATAGAGAGCGGTTGACCGAGTTCATGTATTACAGATGCTGAAAGCTGACCCAACGCAGCCATTCGTCCCGTCTGAATCAATCGAGATTGAGCTCTAGCTAATGCAGTTTGCGCTTGTTTACGCTCATTGATTTCTGACTCTAAAAGATTATTCACACTAACCAACTCGTTTCGTGTCTGCTCACTGAGGAATAACTGTTGTCGAACACGCTTGGTTCGAAATGCTAGGAAGAGCGATATTAGACTCAAAGCAACACTGGTCACGATAAAAGCAGCAAGCGTTGCTTGTGATTGAGCCAAAGCCGTTGGCCTGAGTGTATGCAAAGTCCAACCCGTTTGCTCTAGTGGATAAGAGAGATGTATCCACTCTCTTTCATTGATCTGAGCAAAGCCGTCAGAGAACAGAGCCGGTAGTGAAGTAATCTCTCGGTCAGCAAACTGACGTTTCATTTTAATCAACTGCAATTGTGAACTTGATAATGAAGAGACCGATTTATAGAGCCAGCTAGTATCACTGGTCAAAATAACAACATCATCCTCGGTGGTAATAAACCCTTCCAAAAACTCTCCGTTCCAAAGCGTTTCAAAATCAGAAACACCCACCTTAGCAGTCACTACACCAACGACGTGACCACCCTCCTCTATTGGTAGGGATAAGAAGTATCCTGGGTTACCTGTCGTGACTCCGATAGCAAAAAAAGTACCCATATTGCCTGCAATCGCTTCGGAAAAGTAAGGGCGAAAACCATAGTTTTGCCCTACAAAGCTTCCCACCTTATCAAAGTTTGAAGCTGCTACTGTTTGACCATTAACATCCATTAAATAGAGTGTTTCTAGCTCAGCTTTTTCGGCTAACTGCTTGAGCCATCGACTGACCGATTCAGTGTCACTGCTTTTCATGGCATCACGTGAGCGCTGATCTATAGAGACCGCAAACACCAGTGGGGAGTGCTGGCCTAGAATGTGCTCAAGATTTGAAGCACTCTGTTGACCCGCCGCTATCGCTCTCTCTGTTTCAATGTCTAAGTAAAATCTATAGGCAAGTTCAAAACTGATCAGTGCAGACATCAACGCACTAAACAGCACAACAGCCACCTTAGTTCTTGAAGAACGATTTCGAATTTCTCGTGTCACTATCTTATACCAACCCAAGCACTTCAGGCTTTCACGTAACGAAATCGAACAACAACGCCAATCACTCCAATCAGAGTCAAAAGACCTGAGCCGGTCATTAGGGTTTCTGCTAAGCGTGTCTCTTCTATCTGCTCTGACAATAAAGAGATTGGCAGAACTTGAAAGGCTAACAACACCCATAAGTAAACATCATTGGCCAGCTTCAATGGGGTTTCGCAGGATGGACAGTCGAACGCCGTTAGGTAGGATTGGCGCTTTCGTGAGTATTCTGGTCCTCTTAGGGACGTTTGGCAGACAGGACAACGGCGATTCATTATGACTCCTAGAAACCTGTGTAGCGGCCCGGTTTATGATTGGTGGTCAGGACGAAATTCAATACGATGGCGCCGAGTACAGATACGACCAAAAGCCATGGGGTGACTAACCACAAACCAGCAATCACGATCAGTGAATCCAGCACCATCTGTAATTTGCCAGCACGAATACCGTAGCGTTCTTGAATGAAGAGCACGAGAACATTCAATCCACCCAAACTCGCTTGATGTCTGAAGACAATTAGAAGACCAATCCCAATTAGGAGGCCGCCACCGATACTGGCAAACAGAGGATCGATTCCCTCTATCACCAACCAGTTTGGAATCAGTTCTGTCAGTAAAGAGACCAGTGCAACAGAGAGCATGGTTTTTAAGGTGAAAGCCCACCCCATCTGAGCGATGGCCAGCAGGTAAAATGGCAAGTTGGTTAGGAACAGGGTCAACCCAAAATTAAAACCGGTTGAGTAGTGAATTAAGATTGCTAACCCCGTGGTTCCCCCTGTTAATAAACCCGCCTCTTTAAGAAAAAGAACACCCATGGCTACAGCAAGGGTACCCGTCACTATGGCTTGCAGATCTTCAAACAGTGTGTGCTTGGTCGGTTCTAATTTGAGTTTTTCCAAGATTTCATCCCTGTAACTAAGGCACAATCGCCACCGGATCGTTTAATTCGTAGCGACGATTGTACCTTAGGAATGGGTTGAGAGTTACTGGGTATACTGATCAATGAAACGCCAAGTTTCATCGAGTATCGTCTTAAGTTCGTCGATTAATAGATCAACATCTCCAAGACTTGGTGAGTTGTAGACATCCATCAACGCTTTAGCCTTGTGACTGATTGCTGGTAAACCCAACACCGCTGACGCCCCTTTTAACTTGTGTGCTAACTGTTCAGCTGCAACAGGGTCCAGTGTTTTAAGCTGTTCATCAACCGATTGATATTCCGATTTAAACCTAACCAAATAGCTCTTCAGTTTGGACTCTGTTTTCCAGTATGAGAGTGCCTGCTCTCGATTGAAAAATTCGGAATCAAACTCTTCAGCATTGTTTGATTGTTCTGTAGAGATGTTTGCAGCCTCTATTGAAAGCTCATCGACCTTGGTTACAGTTGATACCCATTTATTGATGACTTCGATCGACCTATCAATATCAAAAGGTTTGGCGATAAAGTCGTTCATTCCGGACTCCAGAGCTGCCTGCTTATGCTGTTCAAAAGCGACCGCAGTCAAAGCCACTATTGGAATATCCAGTTTCAACTCTTTGCGTATCGTCTCTGTTGCTTGATAACCATCCATGATGGGCATCTGCACATCCATTAAAATAAGATCGACCTCAGAAGCATGATTTTTCAGCCAATTTACCGCCTCTTGCCCATCATTAAGGGTAATAACACTTGCCCCTTCTGATTCAAACGAGAGAACCGCCACCTCACGGTTAAACTCATTATCATCTACCACCAACAGTCGGATGTCCTGCAATGAGTGGGCCGCATGATCTTTGTATTGAATTGCGTTCGGTTGAATTGTTTTTTGATAGGCATCGTACAGATCTGATGCTGTGATCGGTTTTTCGAGAATAAGATCCACGTATTGACTGTCAGATGAGCTTTTAACTTGATCCATTCCGTAAGCAGTCACCATGACGATGATCGGCGTTTTATCGCTAGGCAAATGAGTTTTCAACTGCTTCGCAACCGTTAATCCATCCACATCAGGCATATCCCAATCTAACAGGATAATGTCTTTAATTTCTGAACCCTTGATCACTTTATCAATGACCATAGCGCCACCATTGACCACTTCAGAGTGCCAACCAATCGAGTCGACAATGGATCGAATCGCTTCACGCGCCACCTCATGATCGTCTGCAATTAATACATCCAATGAGCTGCTCTGGTGTCAAACGGACGCATCACCCAAAGGCATGGTTAGCATAAATGAGAAAGTACTGCCCTTACCCTGCTGACTCTCAACTTTCAGTGTAGATCCCATCAAGTTAAGGAGTGATTGACTGATTGAGAGCCCTAAACCACTCCCCCCAAATTTTGAATGGGTGCTTGCTTCGCCCTGTTCGAAGGCTTCGAATATCAGATTTAAATTCTCTTCGGCGATGCCAATACCGCTGTCTTTGACCGAGAAAAGCAGCTCAACAGAATCGGCCGTTTTACTGAGCGTAATGATCTCTAATTTGACGTAGCCCGACTCAGTAAACTTAATCGCATTGCCGATAAGATTCACTAAGACCTGTTGAATGCGCACTTCATCACCTACTACCAGATTTTCCAGATGGGTGGCATTGTTGATCACCAACTCAACCTGCGGTTTATTCAGTGCAGCGCTGTGCATGATCGCTGATAGGTTGTTGACCAATTTTTCTAAATCAAAAGTACTGGGCGATAAATCCAGCTTATGAACGCCCAGTTTTGAGTAGTCCAAAATGTCATTAATCACCGCAAGTAGGGATTGTCCTGCGGCCATTAATCGAGCACCAATATGTTCAGCATCTAACTCACTGCCTTTGCGCTGCAGCATCTGTGACATGGCAATGATTGAGTTTAGAGGTGTGCGAATTTCGTGACTCATATTGGTTAAAAATTCACTTTTAACCGCGGGGAGCCTTTCCGCCTCTTGCGAACGACTGATCAGCTCTTCGTTCGTTGCAGCCAATTCCATTGTGCGCTGTTCTACCGCTTGCTCTAGCTCTTCTCGATAGACTTGAGCTTGGCTTTCCAGTTCATACTCTGTCGTCAAATCACGCAGGTTACCGACAAAATAGGGTTTCTCACCAATCCAGATCTGAGTCACGGCAATTTCGACTGGGAAGGTCTGACCCTCTTTCGTCAGTGCAAAACTTTTTCGAGAGCTTTCGACTACATGTTTAACGCCGGTTCTTTTATAGCTGTCTAAATAGCCATCGTGATGTGACCTCATTGGATCCGGCATCAGCATTTTGACATTTTGATTGAGCACCTCTGAGTGTGTATAGCCAAAGAGTTTTTCGGCCGCCTGGTTAAACTCAACAATCAGTCCTTTATCAGTGATCAAAATGGTCGGGATCAGTGAGTTACTAATGATCTTTTCACGTATCGCAGACTCTTCTTTTAAAGTATTTTCTGCAATCAACTCTTTAACGGCCGCACGGCTCCATAACAGGCTCAATAACGCTAAGGTTAGTCCAACGCCAATGGGAATGGGTTGAAGCAACTCCATTTGTACCAGCTTCGGAAGGTTGAGGGGCTCAAACTCGGAGATAAGATAAAGTGATCGAGGCGATTCAACGACAAGACTTCCGATAGAACGAGGGTATTGAAGCCTTACCACTGAGGCTTCCTCTATTTTATTGACCTGGTTATCGTTAGTGGCTTTGAGTGAGTACCAGATCGCCTGGTGAGTATCGGCAAAACTGCTTTGCCCGCCGAGTTGGCGACTCCAATTAAATTGACCTGTCTCATCAAAGATCCAGTAGCCCTCATCATCAACCAACTCAATAATCCCTGGGAGCGTTGCTGCAACATCCATCTCATGCAGAATGTTCTCTGCTAGATAGTTCAGTATTAGCACACCTACCAGATCGCCAGCATCGTTTATCAGTTTATGACTTAAACGAATCATCGGTTTATGAGGCTGTTCTATCTGACCATTCTCAACATTCAGGTCAAGCTGTGATGCATAACTCTCATTCGGACCTAGGTTTAACACTTCGGAAAAATAGTAACGGTTTGATTTGTCTTGCAGAAATTCAGTGGGAGTGATGACAGCCTCGCCTGAAGAGTAGTTCACTCGAACGGTTTCATACCCAAGATTGGAGAGGATTCGAACCTGATCGTAACGTCGACTGACCGTTGAAAGAAGCGCGAAGTAATTTTCAACACCTTGCCTGGCCTCTTCGCTGGGGTTATTGGTGTACTCTATGATCTCTTCGGAGTTGATCAAGGTCTCTAAATCTTGTGATAGAAAATCAAGATCCTCTTGAAGGACGACCCCAACGGATTCAAGCAGGTCATCAGTGACTTGACGCTCACTGTCATAACGCGCTGTCTCGGTCTCAATAATCGTGTAACTGTATAGCCCTATTGGGACTAACAGCACGATTAATAATCGTAAAAAGGCATTGATGAATAAATTGCTACCAAGAGAGAACTGCATTTATAACTTCCGATAGAAAAGGGATTTATCCTCATTTAAGAGTAGTCCATTTCTGGCATAATGAAACCAATGTTTTGGTTTTTTTCTTTCTACTTTGTAGCCTTTTCGGTTTAGAGATAAGTTCATTAAGATGACCCATTCAATCACTACAGCCGAGTTAACCAACCCTCTCTATTACCTGCAAAATGCACAGACACTGATCGACTGGGTCGTGAAGGTTTATCAGGATCTTCTGACAGATGAAGAGTTAGATCGACTGTCTCAGTTTCAGTCATTGTGTGAGCCAGCGCAGGCCCTGTTAATTAGAATGGTGATGCGCAGCCAATCTAATTTTTTGATGCGCCACATCGATCACTACCAAGAGATCACGGAGTCAACTGAAGCGTTAATTGATTCATTAGTAACTACCAAACTGATAGCACTCAACCAACCGCTATCCGTTCAAGAGTGTTTCAAACTGCTTAATCGGCAAGAGCTGTTGATGCTTCACAACCAACTGAGCTCAAAACCATTGAGTAAAAGCAGTTCAAAACAGACCCTGTATGACTCACTGCAAAGGAGTAGCACTGCCCCCCTTCCCCTTCACCAGCATCTACCTGTGCTTGGTGATACTCTCCATCTTTTGTGTGATCCGCTGTTTGAGCGTCTCAAATTGATGTTTTTTGGCAACCTTCATCAAAGCTGGAGTGAATTTGTCGTAACGGAGCTAGGTTACTTCAACTATGAGCCCGTTGAACTTAGCCTAGAGAGTCGAGCGTTTCACCGCAGAGAGGACCTTGATCAATACATCGAGCTAGAGCATCTGTTGACCGACGATAGTATTTTATCGATTGAAGAGAGAATCCTAGCTACACAAAGAGTCGAACCTATTAGCACTTGGCTTGATGGTCGCAAAGATCGTGTGCTCTATCTATTGGCGAGAGAGTTGGAGCGCGAGGAACAAACACAGGCCCTAAGGGTCTATCAGCAACTGAGCATTCAAGATGCTCACATACGCGAACTCCGCCTATTAGAGCGCTTAGGGAAATTGGAGGAGTGTCATAAGCGGACACGGCTATTACAACAGGAAAACCCTACTCCGCTAACTCAACTTGCCTACCAGCGTCTTTTAAAACGTAGCAGTAAAAAACTGGGCGTTGAGTACAGTGCGTCTACACTCCTAGCCCCGCCTCAACAAAGATTAACCCTGGAGCAAATAGAGGGGGTATCCGTGGAACGACAGGTTGCAGAGCACTTAACGAGCGAAAACTCGCACGGCCATTACGTCGAAAACCACTTAATCAATGGACTCTTTGGCTTGCTCTTCTGGGATGTGATCTATGCCCCGGTTCCAGGCGCTTTTTTTAACCCCTTCCAATCCCGCCCGGCCGACCTCTACCGAAGTAACTTCAAAGAGAGACGCTACCCTCTCATCACTGAGGCGATGATTCAAATCGAAACGGGCCAGTATCGTGAAACCATTCGGCAACGATTTAGAGAGAAACAGGGTATAACAAACAGCTTCATTCATTGGTCTGTACTGACAGAGGAGCTTGTTGAGCGGGCATTAAATTTTATCCCTGCTGATCATTTAAAAAGGATTTTTGAACGACTTTTGATGGATATTAGAACGCATCGTAGCGGTCTTCCTGATCTGATTCGATTTAACAGTGACGACGAGAGTTATGAACTGATCGAAGTGAAGGGACCAGGCGATCGCCTTCAAGACAACCAAAAACTCTGGCTCGATTTTTTTGTCCGTCATGACATCCCCTGCTCCGTCTACTGGATTGATTGGAGTCACCCCGAATGAGAGCCCTCTCCGTTCGCACTTTATGTGAGTTTTGTGATCGATCTGGTGATATCGATCTAAGATATACGCCGGCCCCTACAGCGCTGGAGGGAATACAGGGGCATAAACGACTGCAAATGCGTCGTCCCAAGAGCTATATCCCAGAGTTCCCCCTGGCAGTGGATATCGAAGATTTCCAGCTAAAAGGCAGAGCCGATGGTTGGGACCCTAACCAGAATCGTGTTGAAGAGATAAAGACACACCGAGGGGATCTTGAACGCCAGTCAACGGGACAGCGACAGCTTCATCTGGCACAACTTCGTAGCTATGGTGCCATGCTATGCATGAGTGAATCACTGCATGAGATCCATCTAAGATTGAGCTACTTGGAGATCGCTTCCGACGAAGTTACACACTTCGACTTTACTGTGAATGCTGCAGAGCTGATCGAAGAGCTCAAACAACGAGTGACTCACTATCAAACCTGGCAGAGCACTCTCGATCAACACCGAGCGGCTCGGCAAAGCCATATTGCGTCGCTCGTTTTCCCTTTTCCCCATTTCAGAAAAGGGCAACGGGAGCTGGCTGAAGCCGTCTACAAAGCGAACAACAGAGCTAAACAACTACTTATAGAGGCACCCACTGGCTCAGGAAAAACCTTGGGCACCCTGTTTCCAGCGATTAAG
This sequence comes from Marinobacterium sp. xm-g-59, assembly GCF_013283315.1. Lineage (NCBI taxonomy): Bacteria > Pseudomonadati > Pseudomonadota > Gammaproteobacteria > Oceanospirillales > Oceanospirillaceae > Marinobacterium > Marinobacterium sp. xm-g-59. The sequence goes on from NZ_WBYR01000008.1 coordinate 28,705, forward strand.
GCGCTTCAGACCGAGTCGTTGGACAGCCTCTACTATCTGACAACCCGAAATACAGCCCGTAGAGTGGCACTGGATGCCTTTGAGTTAATTCAAAGCGACTCACCCATTCCACTCACGCTCATTGAGATGACCTCAAAAGAGGCGGGCTGCATCGAACCTGACAAACTCTGCCAGGGCGATAGCTGCCCACTGGCAAAAGGCTTTTTTGATCGCCTACCGGCTGCTCGTGATGAAGCGTTTACAAAACAACTACAGACCTTTGATCAGACCGCTCTGCAAAGGCTCGCCAAGCAGCACTCTCTCTGCCCCTACTTTTTAGGGCAAGAACTGGCGCGCTGGGCGGATATTGTGGTGGCTGATATCAATCAATTTCTGGCATCTAGTGCTATTTTGTATGGCTACCTTGTTCAAGATGAACGAAAGGTCTCAGCACTGGTGGATGAGTCTCACAATTTGATCAGCCGCTGTCGCGACCTCTACTCGCTTGATCTTCACCAGAGTGATTATCGTTTTGATACTAACAATCAGGATTTACAACGCGCCTTGGATTCTGTGCAACGTGCCTGGCAACAGCTATTTAGTGATCGAACAGGTGAACAAGAGTTTATTAACTACCTACCAGACAAACTAGAGAATGCACTGCAGAAACTCTGCTCAGTCATCGGTGAAGAGCTGGCCATGGACCCATCAAGCATGGAGCTGCAAAATCTACTCTTTGCCTCTTCGGCCTATTTAAAGTTGGCTGAACAGTTTGGCGAGCACTCCATTGCCCGAGTAGAGAAACGCCTTAGAGGCAGAGGCGAGTTAGCCATACTCAATATGGATCCATCGCTATTCCTTGTTGAGCGCTGGCAATCTCTTCACAGCTTGACGCTCTTCTCTGCCACGCTAAAGCCGTTTGGCTACTACCAACAACTGCTTGGCCTAAATGAACCCGTATCAGGGTCACTGCCCTCTCCCTTTGAACCTGACCAGATCCGATTAACCCTTCGCAGAGATATCGATACTCGTTATCAATTCAGAGAGCGTTCGATACAACCTATCGCAGAGTTACTGGTGGAGCTGTATCACCAAAATCCTGGCAACCACCTCTTCTTTGCCTCCAGCTTTAGCTATCTAAACGAGATTGAAAAGGCTATTGCTGAGATGGATCCAGAGATTGATCTGCATCCGCAAAGGCAGGCCATGTCCAATGCCGAGCGACAGGACTTTTTAGATGCTTTTTCACCAACGAGTCGAAAACTGGGTTTAGCAGTACTGGGTGGTCTTTTTTCGGAAGGGGTCGATCTTCCAGGAGATCGACTGATTGGCGTAACGGTTGCCACCTTGGGCCTACCGCCCTTTGATGAGTTTCATGATCTGATGCGAAACAGTTTTGATGAGCGTTTCGGAAAGGGATATGAGTACACCTACCTTTACCCAGGTTTGCAAAAGGTAATTCAAGCTTGTGGGCGTTTAATACGCACGGCTGAGGATCGAGGAACGCTGACGCTGATTGATCCTCGATTTGCATCGCCTGAGATACAGGCGATGCTACCGAGCTGGTGGCCATCGCCTCATCTTCGATAAGGCGCCAACACCAACTCGGCGAACGAACCGTTGGAGCGGTCTTATAAAGGCCGCGATGCACTGGTTAGGGTGACTGGCCTTCAGCCTGTCATCCGCTGCTTCAATTAACTATCCAACATCCCCTGATGCACGATGAAGTCGATGATATCTTGCAGCCCTTTTCCCTCTTTTAGATTGGTAAAGACCCAAGGTTTCTCGGGGCGCATTCGATTGGTATCCGACTCCATTACCGATAGATCTGCACCGACGTAAGGTGCCAAATCGATTTTGTTGATCACCAACAGATCCGATTTAGTGATTCCCGGTCCACCTTTACGAGGAATCTTTTCGCCCTCTGCCACATCGATGACGTAGATCGTAAGATCCGCCAACTCTGGACTGAAGGTTGCACTGAGGTTATCACCACCAGACTCAACAAAGACAAGATCCAGCGTTTTATGTCGTTTAGCCAGCTCTTCAACTGCCGCTAGATTCATTGAGGCATCTTCACGAATAGCGGTATGCGGGCAACCACCCGTTTCCACACCAATGATGCGATCAGGCTCTAGCGCTTCAGCGCGAGTCAAAATCTTTGCATCCTCTTGGGTGTAGATATCGTTGGTCACAACGGCAAGGTTGTAGTGATCTCGCATCGCTTTACACAACGCCTCGAGTAGTGCTGTTTTACCTGAACCTACTGGACCACCTACACCAATTCGAAGTGGGGATTTATAGTCACTCATGACTGCTCCTAAGATCTAAATAATCGTGTGTATTGTGTTTCGTGTCGACTGCTTGCAATCGCTAATGCTGGCGTCACGCTACTGGGGTTTAATACCCCTTTGGAATGTTCAACTGACTGCTCTATTGAATAGGCCATTCGTTGTAGCGTCTGCTGGCCTTGTGTCTGACCGAGTGGAATCAGCTTAACGCCAGCCATAACGGCATTCTCTAGCCAGCTCCAAAGGTAACCAGCAAACAGTTTATCCCGAGGGATTTGCCATTGATGCGCGGCAATCGCGATACCTGCTAATTGTGTTCGCTGGCAGGCCTCCAACAAGAGACCTTCTAGGTTTACATCCAACTGAGGAAGCAGGCGCGCTAACGCCGCCCCACGCTGTCTCTCTTCAAGACGAAGCTCTTTAGTTTCGCGCCAAGCGATCAACTCTTTTGTCAGTTGGTTAAATGCCTGTGCATCGGCTTCATCTAAGGCGTTAAGCATTCGATCCAGCATCGGTAGCTCAAGTGTCGTTAGGGAGTGATTTAACTGTTCTGTTAACCAGGCTTCAAATCGCTCTTGAGAGTCTACCCAGCCCGCTTCAACCGCCAACTCCAACCCTTGCGAGTAGGTGAATGCACCGACCGGCAGTGACGGACTGATCAGCTGAAAAAGACGAAGATCACTTAGCACGTTGCGCCTGTGCTTTGGTTTTAATACGGGTCGCTAGGGCCAGTGTTGCTGCGATGGAGCCAACAACGGCCAAAGAGAGTGCAGCATGCTCAACTGAGGAGAAGGCATGCCCTAGAACTGAAGCCAAATTAGAGTGATCACCCGTATGAGCAAAGGCCGCAGTTGGGGCGATCATAAGAAGCGACAATAATTTAATGTTCATTGTTTTATATTCCTGTTAAATACTTAATCTATAAAGAATTAATGTGAATGTTCATGATCATCTGAATGACTGTGTGAATGGCTGTGCGAGTGTCCGTGACTAGAACCACCATAGGCGCCAGCCTCAGGTTCAAACGGCAGTGACTCACAGGTCACTACACCACCCAATCCAACCACCATGTCGTCCAACACATGGTCATGTTGGTAGCTAACATACTCATCATTGATCTCAAGTGGCACGTGTCGGTTACCTAGGTGATAACAGATACGTGATTTTAGAAGTGGGTCACTTGTTCTAACCACTGACAGAGGTTCAGCCGCGGCCTGCACTGTCACAACCACCCCGTCATCATTCGTTAACTGTTCGCCCCCACGAAGTATCTCCCCGCGTGGTAGATCCAAACCGGCCTCTGTACCATTAGAGAGCGTTACTCTCAGACGGCTGCGTATGCGCTGATCAATGGTCAACTCAAGCGTCAGATCGGTTTCAACTGAATGGGACTCCAGCTTTTTATTCAGTTTAATCATCTCGTTACTGTCTTACTTAAAATAGGAAATAGCGCTGCGCCATCGGCAATATTTCGGCCGGTTCACAGGTTAACGTCATGCCATCTGCAGTGACCTCATAGGTTTGAGGATCCACCTGAATATCGGGCTGCCAATCGTTATGAACCATCTGATCTTTGGTGGCGGTTCTACACCCTTTTACCACGCCGATCATCGACTGCAGACCAAGCTCTTCAGCCACTCCAGCAGCGACAGCTGCTTGAGATAGGAAGGTCATTGACGTGCTTTGAGCCGCTTTACCAATGCTGGCAAACATTGGACGATAGTGAACAGGCTGAGGCGTTGGAATGGATGCATTAGGATCGCCCATAGGGGCCGTCGCGATCATACCCGCCTTCAACACCAGACTGGGTTTAGTGCCAAAGAAAGCCGGTTTCCATAACACCAGATCGGCCAGTTTGCCGACCTCAATTGACCCCACTACGTGTGAAATCCCGTGGGCGATGGCCGGGTTAATGGTGTATTTAGCAATGTAGCGTTTCAAACGATGGTTATCGTTGCGCTCAGAGTCCGCTTCTAAAGGGCCTCTCTGCACTTTCATCTTATGCGCAGTCTGCCAGGTACGAATGACAACTTCCCCAACTCGACCCATCGCTTGTGAATCTGATGAGATCATCGAAAAAGCGCCCAGATCGTGAAGGATATCCTCTGCAGCAATGGTTTCACGACGAATACGTGACTCTGCAAAGGCGACATCTTCAGCAATACTGGGATCTAAATGGTGACAAACCATTAGCATGTCGAGGTGCTCATCCACCGTATTAATGGTGTATGGACGTGTTGGATTGGTCGACGAAGGCAGCACATTTTTAAGCCCTGCAGCCTTGATGATATCTGGTGCGTGACCACCACCCGCTCCCTCTGTGTGGTAGGTGTGAATGACTCGGTCACCGATCGCATCCAGTGTCGCTTCGACAAAGCCTGATTCATTTAATGTGTCAGTATGAATCGCAACCTGAACATCGTATTTCTCTGCAACGCTCAGGCAGTTATCGATTGAAGCGGGCGTAGTGCCCCAATCTTCATGCAATTTAAGCCCGATAGCACCCGCTTCAACCTGCTCGATTAACGGCTCGGGAAGACTGGCGTTACCCTTACCTAAGAACCCGAAGTTCATTGGTAAAGAGTCTACTGCTTCCAGCATTCGAGCAATGTTCCATGCACCCGGTGTACAGGTGGTTGCATTAGTACCGGTGGCTGGACCTGTACCCCCACCGATCATCGTGGTGACACCTGAGCAGAGCGCTTCATCGACCTGCTGCGGACAGATAAAGTGAATGTGAGCATCAATCCCGCCAGCCGTTAGAATACTGCCTTCACCGGCAATCACTTCTGTGCTGGGACCAACGACAATATCAACATTAGGTTGGATATCAGGATTACCGGCTTTACCAATCGCAAAGATACGACCATCGCGAACAGCAACATCGGCTTTTACTATCCCCCAGTGATCAAGAATCAATGCATTGGTAATGACCAGATCCGGTGTATCAACACGGCAGGCTTGGCTCTGGCCCATACCATCACGGATAACCTTGCCGCCACCAAACTTAACCTCCTCACCGTAGGTCGTGTAATCCTTCTCGACCTCTAACCAGAGCTCGGTATCCGCTAAGCGAACACGGTCTCCTGTGGTTGGACCAAACATTTCTGCATACGCGGTGCGATCAATAACAGACATTCTGATCTCCTAATCCAATTGGCCACTGACTTTGGCTTGAAATCCATAAACAACGCGGTCACCAGTCAGTGCCACCAACTCGACCTCGCGCGATTGACCTGGTTCAAAACGGACCGCTGTTCCCGCGGCGATGTTTAGTCTAAAACCCCGTGCTTTTTCACGGTCAAAAATGAGGGCTTCATTGACCTCATAGAAGTGGTAGTGAGAGCCAATCTGAACCGGACGATCACCGGTGTTCGCGACGCTGACTTTGATGGTCTCTCGACCCTCATTAAGATTGATACTGCCCGCATCAACTTTGTATTCACCTGGAATCATTAAGCCACCTCTTAAACAATCGGTTCATGGACGGTGACCAATTTGGTTCCGTCAGGGAAGGTCGCTTCAACCTGAACGTCATGGATCATCTCAGGCACCCCCTCCATAACCTCTTCACGAGTCAGCAAGGTGCGGCCATAGTCCATCAATTCAGCAACCGTGCGACCATCGCGTGCCCCTTCCATCACTGCTGCACTGATGAGCGCAACCGCTTCGGGATAGTTCAATTTCAAACCACGATCTTTACGACGTTCAGCGAGCAGCGCTGCGGTGAATATCAGTAGTTTGTCTTTCTCTCTGGGTGTCAGTTCCATGATAGTTCCCTTAAGCGGTGTTCATGAGAGTTAATAAACTAGACTTAGCAAAATAGAGACCAGTTTTTATAAAAAGCCTAAAAATCGAATAAAATCGAACAAATAGCAGACATCATCTTGAAAAATTCAAAAAATCGACAACAAACAGAATAACCCAGCTGAATTTTTGGCAAAAAAACGCACTCTTTGAGTGCGTTTTAGAATTAACTTGGCTCAGGTTGCCCAAATACGAGGCACTTCAGCCACTTTTCCAAGAGATAGAGGCCGAATGAGACGCCAAACGCTAGAAAAGAGGGAAATAACCTCTTGGCTCTGCTCTGAAATGGTGCGAACGACCAGTAGACCATCCATCAAGGTCGCGCCTGAAAGCGGATCATCTGACAGCAGCTGTTGAACCTGCTCTAGCAGATCCTGATCATCAACGGTCGCGACCATCGACGCATAACCTGACACCCCTTTTAAACCGATCGAACTGTCGATAAGGGAAGTCCCATCGGTTGCAAATCGATCGAACAGCACAGGTTCGCCGTCACGATAGATTCGCATCTCTGAACTTAGCTGCCCGGTTTCAAATCGCTCTTCGTTTGAGGGGCGACCAAAGCAGTTGATCTCCCAGCCGATGAAATGAGCGCCCGCCTCTAAATGCACTTCAGTGACAATATGGGATTGGGTACCGGGGAAGAAGATATTCTCCAGTGGCATCCACTCTAAAGAGCCGCCACCAGCGACCGTTAAGCGCTGAGAGACCTCTGCGACTGGACCGATAGAGCGATAAAACTTAGTCGCCCCTGGTGTTGTCAGTAGAACCTTAGCATCCTTGGAGACCTTCAAATCGATATTGAGGTCATCACCGGCCACCACACCTCCGGGGGGATGTAGCAGGTAGGTGTGGCATACCTCGCCTTCAGGATAAAAGGCGCGCTGTACCGCCAATGGTCCCTCACGTTTGGAGTCCACCAAGCGCGTCTTATCACCGCGCAGTTGATAACCAAGCGTCAGTTCAGCATGCCACCCTTGGCGGCCAGTCAGTGCGTTCACAATATCCCTTAAACCGTTAGATACTTTGAAACCAATGTATCATCAAGTTGATCCATTGAGCCAGCAGCAACATTGCGTCCACGATCTAGCAGTGTGAAGACATCTCCGACTTTGCGAGCAAAAGGGAGCTTCTGCTCAACGAGCAGAACGGTCAGCCCAAGCTCTTGGTTCAATTGTCGAATAATATCCCCGATCTGCTGGACAATATTGGGCTGAATACCCTCAGTAGGCTCATCCAGGATCAACAATTTAGGATTGACCACGAGTGCTCGAGCAATGGCTAACTGTTGCTGTTGTCCACCACTCAAATCCCCACCACGACGAGCCAACATCTCTTTTAAAACGGGGAATAGATCAAAAATATAGTCCGGTATTTTGCGTGCACCGCGTGGCAATACAGGCAATCCGATCTGAAGATTCTCTTCAACGGTCATCAACGGAAAAATTTGACGACCCTGTGGTACATAACCAATACCAATGTTGGGGCGCTTTTCAACGCTAAGCTTGGAGATATCCTCGCCCATGAAACGAATCTCACCCTGTTTGATCTTGTTATGCCCCATTACACAGTCCAACAGAGTCGTTTTGCCGACACCATTGCGCCCCATTAAGACACTGCACTCACCCTCTTTAACAGCAAGATCAAGATCCCAAAGGGTGTGGCTTTCACCGTAAAACTGATTCACTTTGTTAAGTTCAAGCATCCCACTACTCTCCAAGGTAGACCTGCTTCACGCGGTCGTCATTCTGAACTTGATCCATGGTACCTTCGGCTAACACCGAACCCTGATGCAGTACACTCACGGTGCGACCACCCTCGGCTAGGTTTCGAACGAACTCCATATCGTGTTCAACCACCACCACTGAGTGTTTACCGGCCAACGAGATCAGCAGCTCTGCGGTCTTGTCCATCTCTTGGTGAGTCATACCGGCGACGGGTTCGTCCACCAGAAGAAGTCGTGGCCTCTGCATTAACAGCATGCCGATCTCTAACCACTGCTTCTGTCCGTGCGACAGAGCGCCTGCCAGTTTAAAACTCTGCTCCGCCAAACCGATAAGCTGCTGCACATCGGCTATTCGATCAGACTGTTCAGAGCTTAGCTTGGCTGTGTAAAGCGAGATGAAATCTCGATTTTGTGCCATCGCCAACTCCAGGTTGGCAAACACCGATAAGTTCTCAAACACCGTCGGTTTCTGGAACTTGCGCCCTATTCCCGCCTCAGCAATGGCCGGTTCATCCATGTTGAGCAGGTCAATCGTTTGACCAAAATAGGCGGTACCTGTATCGGGTTTAGTTTTACCGGTAATGATATCCATCATGGTCGTTTTGCCAGCACCATTTGGCCCGATGATGCAGCGTAACTCCCCATCTCGTATGTAGAGATTGAGATCATTAATCGCCTTAAAGCCATCAAAGCTAACCGATAACCCTTCCAAATAGAGAAGAATCTGTTTGTCGACATTGAGTCGTTCGCTCTGTGCGGCATTCACAATATCGAACACCTGATCACGACGCATAAACTCTTGCAGTGAGAATCCAGACATTAGACGCTCTCCTTTTTACGAATCAGTCCCACTACCCCTTTGGGTAAAAAGAGCGTGACTAGTACAAACAGACCACCCAGAGCGAATAGCCAAACATCGGGTAGCTCGACGGTAAAGTAAGATTTTGCATAGTTAATCAATAGCGCACCGATCACCGCGCCATAGAGCGAGGCACGACCACCCACCGCAACCCAGACCACGACCTCAATGGAGTTCAGAGGCGAATATTCATTCGGGTTGATGATGCCTACTTGAGGCACGTAGAGTGCACCGGCGACACCGGCAATCATGGCCGAGATCGTGAATACCCAGAGTTTTATGTTCTCCACACGGTAACCCATAAAGCGAGCACGCGATTCAGCATCTCGCACTGCAACACAGGCTCTGCCCGCACGGCTTTCAGTTAACGCACGACTGATCAGGTATCCGACCATTAAAGCCACAGCACTGGCGATAAAGAGTCCGATCTTGGTCGCATCATCAGACAGACTGAATCCGATAATGTCTTTAAAGTCGGTCAGGCCGTTGTTACCACCAAACCCCATCTCGTTACGATAAAACGCCAACATTAATGCGTAGGTTAACGCTTGAGTGATGATCGACAGGTAGACCCCTGAAACGCGAGAACGAAAAGCCAGAGCACCAAAGACATAAGCCAGCAACCCTGGTACCAACAAGACCATTAAGGCTGCGAACCAGAACTGATCAAAACCGCTCCAGAACCAGGGAAGCTCCTGCCAGTTTAAGAAGACCATAAAGTCCGGCAGATCGGGATTCCCATAGACACCGCGATCACCAATTTGACGCATTAGGTACATACCCATTGCGTAGCCGCCCAGCGCAAAGAATGCAGCATGCCCTAGAGTAAGGATGCCCAAATAGCCCCAAACCAGATCGACAGCCACCGCTAGAAGCGCCAGCGTCAGGTATTTACCCAGTAGAGAGATGGTATAAGTCGGCACATGAAGAGCTGAATCCGCTGGCAGACTGTTCAGCACTGGAACCGCAACAATCAGAGCGATCAAGAGACCAATAAGCCAACGTCCGCCCTTATCATTTTTAAGAATCTGTAATAGAAACATCGAATTAACCCTCCGCAGCTCGACCGCGTTGTGGGAACAAGCCACGTGGACGTTTTTGGATAAAGAAGATGATGAACACAAGCACGAGAATTTTCGCTAACACGGCACCCGCCCAAGGCTCCATGACCTTGTTTGCCAGTCCTAAACTCAAGCCTGCAACCAGGGTTCCCCAGAGGTTCCCTACACCACCAAAGACCACCACCATAAAGGAGTCGATGATGTAGGCCTGGCCTAAATTGGGCCCCACATTGGTCAGCTGTGAAAGTGCTACACCAGCCACACCGGCAACACCCGACCCCAAACCGAAGGTCATCGCATCAACCCACTCAGAGCGAACGCCCATAGCACGAGCCATCGCACGATTCTGTGATACCGCTCGCACCTGAAGACCCAAGCGGGTTCGCTTCATGACTAGCGACAGAGCAACAAAGACAAACAGACAGAAGAAGATGATGTAAAGACGACTCTCAGTCAGCGAGAGAAGTGGATTGATCTCAATAGAACCGGCCATCCATGAGGGTGTTTCAACACTTCGGTTCAGTGGTGAGAAGATCGAGCGCACAGCTTGTTGTAATACCAGTGAGATACCGAAGGTCGCCAACAGCGTTTCCAGCGGTCGACCGTATAAGAAGCGAATCACACCTCGTTCAATCGCAATACCTACCAGACCAGAGACAACAAACGCTGCTGGAATGGCGACAAATAGGGAGTACTCAATCGAGTTAGGCATCAATAGTTGCACGACATAGGTCGTGTAGGCGCCGATCATGATCAGCTCACCATGGGCCATATTAATAACCCCCATCACACCAAAGGTGATGGCCAAGCCAATTCCAGCAAGTACCAATACCGACCCCAAACTGAGTCCAAAGTAGACAGTCTCAACACCCGAGTAGAAAGAGGCCTGATCTTGGTGAGTCTGTATAGCCTTATTAGCAGCCGCAACAAGCACCTCATCACTGGAGCGCTCAACAAACTGTGTCAGTGCCGCCAGAGCCGCGGGCTCAAGGGTATCCGCAAGTGTTGTAATGGCTTTCGCTGCTCGTGTTGTGTTATCACCGTTTAGGTCCGCCACAGCTAGAACGATATTAAAGGCCTCTAGAACAGAGGGATCGGATTCAGACTTGATTAGCTCACGCAATTGACCCACCACCTCTGGGGTTGCGGTTCCAATCAAATCCAGGGCAGCACTGCGTCGATCCGCCGGACTTTCTGCAAGCAGAGCCGCGGTTGAAAGCAGCGCACCAAATTCAGAACGCAAAGTGTTATTGATACTGACACGTTTAAAGTGGCGCTTATTGTCGATCACAACCAAACTGCCATCACGCAGCCTGATTGCCTCAGCCCCCTTTTCAGCCTTCTCAACTCGATAGAGCTGCTTCTCTTTTTTGTGGTAGTAGAGTTGGCTGTCGAGCATCAGTTGAACTAAGGATAGGGCCTCGCCTGAATCGGTAGCCATCCAGTCGCTAATAATGCGTGATTTTTCAGTAAACTTTGCTTTTGTCAGCTTCTCTTCGTACTGATTAAACTCAGCCTCGCCTGCTAGAACTGGCAGAGCAAGCAGCGAGATGATCAGCATCAGAGAGCTTAGAAGCGATTTTCTAACAGATCGCATCATAATGAGATTCCTTACAGGTGGAAAAAAGGCGGCAGTATCTGCCGCCTGGTCTTTTCTTGTTAAGAAAGATTAGAAGTTCTGACCAGAACAGGTTGCGGTTTTCACGTTGTAGTTCCCGCAAGAGAGTGGCTGGCGCCAGTCTGAGATAAGGTCTTTAGAACCCTCTAGGAAATCAGACCATGCATCACCAACCACCAAACCTGAAGTTGAAGAGACCACTTCAAATTGACCATCATCTTGGATCTCACCGATCAGAACCGGTTTAGAGATGTGGTGGTTTGGCATCATAGTGGATAGGCCACCTGTAAGGTTTGGTACAGAGACACCGATGAGAGCATCTTGGACAGCCGATGGATCCGTTGTACCAGCTTTTTCAACCGCTTTAGCCCACATGTTGAAGCCGATGTAGTGCGCTTCCATTGGGTCATTGGTTACACGATCTTCGTTACCAATGAATGAGTGCCAGTTCTCGATAAACTCATCGTTCACTTCACTATCAACGCTCATGAAGTAGTTCCAAGCAGCTAGGTGACCTACAAGCGGTCCAGTATCCATACCAGATAGCTCCTCTTCACCGACAGAGAAAGCAACCACTGGAATATCTTCAGAGCTGATGCCCTGTGAACCTAGCTCTTTGTAGAAAGGTACGTTGGCATCGCCGTTAATGGTAGAGACAACCGCAGTCTTCTTACCCGCTGAACCGAACTTTTTAATGTCCGATACAATTGACTGCCAATCAGAGTGACCGAATGGCGTGTAGTTCACCATGATGTCCTCTTCAGCAACACCCGCCGCTTTTAGGTAAGCATCCAAGATTTTGTTAGTTGTACGTGGGTAGACATAGTCAGTACCGGCTAGCACCCAACGCTCAACACCCAACTCGTTCATTAGGTAATCAACCGCTGGAATCGCCTGCTGGTTTGGCGCAGCACCTGTGTAGAATACGTTTTTAGACGACTCTTCACCTTCGTACTGAACTGGGTAGAACATGAGGCTGTCTAGCTCTTCAATAACCGGAAGAACCGATTTACGCGACACTGATGTCCAACAACCGAAGATCGCGTCCACCTTCTCTTTCTCAACTAGCTCACGTGCTTTCTCAGCAAAAAGTGGCCAGTTAGACGCTGGGTCGACAACCACAGGCTCAAGTTGTTTACCTAGCAAACCGCCCTTCTTGTTCTGCTCTTCGATCAGCATCAGCATGGTGTCTTTCAGTGTTGTCTCACTGATCGCCATTGTGCCCGACAGTGAGTGAAGCACGCCCACTTTGATCGTATCAGCCGCCATTGCAAGATTCGTTGCAGAAACAGCTAAGGCTAGCGCAGCAGATTTAAACATAGTTGATTTAGACATCAGGGTCTTCTCCTTTGATTAGTAACCTAGATGTTTTTCTTATTGCAGAGTGCGTGCCAGTTTTTGAAATAGTCCGTAAATTAATTTTATTTATGTTTAAAAACAATAAGATAAACAATTAATATTATTCTATTTGACGCATATGAAGAGATTTTGCAGTGCACCATTAAGTGACATTTGCGACAGGAATGCGCACCAAAAGATCGCAAAAGTAAATTTTTAAGGGTATTTTGGTGCACTTGTTTGGGGTTGTGGGATTAGCCATATAGCGGCTGACAGGCGAGAACTCAACTACGGAGCTGCCGTGACTGGCTTCAGCCTGTCATCCGCAGTCAGAAACGATCGCCTCATCTTCGATAAGGCTCCAACATCAATTCAGCGCGCGAGCCGTTGGAGCGGTCTTGAAAAGGCCGCGATTTTTACCGATATAAATCGCCTCATCTTCGATAAGGCTCCAACATCAATTCAGCGTGCGAACCGTTGGAGCGGTCTTAAAAAGGCCGCGATTTTTACCGATATAAATCGCCTCATCTTCGATAAGGCTCCAACATCAATTCAGCGTGCGAACCGTTGGAGCGGTCTTGAAAAGGCCGCGATGCGTGCTGATAAAAATCGCCTCATCTGTGATAAGGCTCCAACTGAAAAGGCCCCATAAGGGGCCTTTGATCGATTAGAAAGGTAAGTTAAAAACTTACTCCTCTTCCTTCTTAGGATGAGGCATAAACAGGTTGAGTACGATGGCGCAGACTGCTGCTGGTAGAAGACCTGTTGTTAGCAGTGCTTTTACCGTACCGTCTAGGTGCTGAAGCGCTTCTGGAACCTGCATTAGACCCAAGCCAAGCGATAGCGATACCGCAAAGATCACCATGTTACGGCTGTTCCAGTCTACATCAGCCAGCATCTTCATACCTGAAGAGGCCACCATGCCGAACATCACGATAACACCACCACCCAATACTTCGATTGGCACAGTAGAGATGAGAGCACCCACTTTAGGGATCAGACCACAGACGATCAGGAAAATCGCACCAATGGTTGCCACGTGACGACTCATCATACGCGTCATTGCGATCAGACCGACGTTTTGCGAGAAGGATGTATTTGGCAGTGCACCAGCTAGAGCAGATAGCGCTGTACCTAGACCGTCGGCATAAGTTGCGCCTTTGATCTCAGTATCAGTTGCTTCACGATCCGCACCACCTCTGGTGATACCCGATACGTCACCCACTGTCTCAATCGCAGAGATGAATGACATGAGTGCGATACCGATGATGGCACCTGCGCCGAACTCGATTCCGAATGGGAAGAGCTGTGGCAGCGCAAAGCTTGCAGCACGGCCAACGTTACCGAAGTTAACCATACCCATAAAGTAGGCCAGAACGTAACCTGCAATCAGACCGATCAAGACAGCCGCTGAGCTGATCATGCCTTTGCCGTAGAATTTCAGACCTAGGGTTACAACCACAACAGTACCGGCAACAGTCCAGTTATCTAAAGAACCAAACTCAGGCTTACCAATCGCTGGAACACCACCTGCCGCGTACTGAATACCCACTTTAAGAAGTGACAAACCGATCATCAGAACGATCAGACCTGTTACCAATGGAGGTAGAGCAAAACGAAGACGACCAATAAATGGCGCTAGCGCTGCTTGGAATAGACCACCGACTAGGACACCACCGGTCACCATAGCCATCGCTTCTACACCCTTACCCGCTACCAGTGGGATAAGAATAGGAATGAATGCGAAACTGGTACCTTGTACGATCGGAAGACGTGCACCCACAGGGCCTGCACCAATTGTCTGAAGCAGCGTTGTAACACCCGCAAGGAACATACACATCTGCATCATGTAGATCATATTAGGGAAGTCAGGTGAATTTGAACCAAAGCCAAATCCCGCTGCACCCGCAACGATGATCGCTGGGGTTACGTTTGCGATAAACATCGCCAATACGTGTTGAATGCCTAGCGGAATTGCTAGATGCATCGGTGGGGTCTAATTCGGATCGCGCATCTGCGCTGCCGAAATCTTTTCATTGCTCATTATTGCCTCCAAACAACTGCTCAATGCAGCCTTCTTATTTTTGTTAGCGCATCAAATGCCAACTTCACTAACCCATTGATATAAATGAATAAATCATTAACCAACAGGTCAGAAACTCAAGCTGTTGCACCTTTAGTGTGCATCCAATTTAACTTGACGCACCATTATGCGCCAGCTTTTTCAGTTCGGCGCCCAAACACCTTAGCCAAATTTCGGTTACCCGGTGACTCATCCAGAGCCAAACGCTCTTCAATATGATCTAGATGCTCACCCATTAAACGCTTCGCCTCCTCGGCATCACCCAGCTTCAGCGCATCCAGCAGACGACTGTGCTCATCAATGGCACAACGACTCCCCTCTTTGGCCTGATAGAGGGCGATGATTAACGAGGTTTGCGGTACCAGGGAGTGAAGAAACCCCTCCAGGGGTTTATTGCCAGAGAGGCGTGCTAACTCTAGGTGGAATTCACCCGACAAACGAATAGCCGTGCCTTTGTCGGCAGCCGCACTGCTTTTATGCTCCTGCTCGATCAGATCATAGAGTTTCTTAAACTCGTCTTTGATCGAAGAGGCACGTTCTGCCACCCTCTCAACAATGGCTAACTCCATAAGACGACGAGCATCAAGAATCTGACGAGCATCCGAGACATCGGGCTCAGCAACAAAGGCACCGCGGTTGGGTTCAAAAACCGCAACACGCTCGTGCGCTAATCGACTGAGCGTGCGTCGTATAATGGTTCTAGATACACCAAAGATTTCACCCAAGGACTCCTCTTTCAAGCGAGTACCGGGCCAGAGCCGCTGCTCTAAAATAGCGTCAAAAATCTCCTCGTAGATGTGCTGATCTTGAGTCTTAGATTTTTGACGTGTGGATTTAGGCTCAACCACTGTGAAAACTCTTACTTAGCTACCGCGGTAAGTTGAGTAGCTGTAGGGCGAGATCAGAAGCGGTACATGGTAGTGCGCTTCTTCGTCAGCAATACCGAAACGGATAACAACCTGATCCAAAAAAGCAGGCTCAGCGAGCTCAGTGCCGCGACGTCTAAAGTAATCACCCGCCATGAAGTGCAACTCATAGACCCCTTTGACACACTCCCCCTTAGGAAGAATTGGAGAATCAACACGACCGTCGTCATTCGTCACTGCAGAAACCACTTCGATTAATTGCCCCTCTTCAACCTTAAAAAGGGTTAGCTCAATCCCTTCACCAGGACAACCGTTGGCAGTGTCTAAAACATGAGTTGTTAGATAACCGTTCATATGAAATCCTCAATATTGATTAATTATGTATACCGATTTGTATACATAAAATCTAACAAATAGAGCAATAGTCGACTAAAGTCTATCGGATAATTGGCATTATCTGCATGATTAGAGCCTGTTTAATGCTTTTACGCTATTTACCTGACTGACAAATTGTATACAATCTGCTCATCAATATTGGAGTTTTAGGTATGAACAACTACCCTCGCGATCTGGTCGGTTACGGAAAGAATCCACCGCACGCAGCTTGGCCGAATGAATCACGCATTGCTCTCTCATTTGTACTCAACTACGAAGAGGGAGGCGAGCGCTGCATTCTTCATGGCGACTCAGAGTCTGAAGCCTTTCTTTCGGAAATGCCTTCCGCTGTCCCCTTCCCAGGTCAACGCCATATGAGTATGGAGTCGATCTATGAGTACGGAAGTCGCGCCGGTGTATGGCGCTTATTAGATACCTTCCAAAAACGGGATATCCCTCTGACCATTTTTGGTGTTGCGACTGCATTGGAACGCCACCCTGATGTCACCCAAGCGTTCGTTGATGCTGGATATGAGATCTGTTCACACGCTCTAAAATGGATTACCTACCAAGAGATGCCGATGGAGCAAGAGCGTCAAGAGATGCAGGAAGCCATTGAGATCATCGAGCGAGTAACCGGACAACGCCCACTGGGTTGGTACACCGGTCGAGATAGCCCCAACACTCGTCAGTTAGTCATGGAGGAAGGTGGATTCCTTTACGACTCTGACTCCTACGCTGATGACCTGCCCTACTGGGTCGATGGACCGAAAGGCAAACATCTCGTTGTCCCCTACACACTGGATACCAACGATATGCGTTTTGCGCAGGTGCAAGGCTTTAATACCGGAGAACACTTTTTCCAATACTTAAAAGACGCCTTTGATGTCCTCTACGCAGAGGGTGAGACATCCCCTAAAATGCTATCGATCGGCATGCACTGTCGTCTACTGGGTCGCCCTGGACGCATTGCTGCACTGCAACGTTTCTTGGATTACGTACAAAGTCATGACAAGGTCTGGTACGCACGTCGCATCGATATTGCCCGCCACTGGCATCAACACCACAAACCTGAGGCTTAATGATGAGTGTCACCTTTGCATTTGGCTCACCTAGCGAGCTAACAAAACAGGAATTCGTTACCAAATTTGGTGGCATCTATGAGCACTCCGCTTGGATTGCTGAACAAGTATTTGATCAAGGGATCACAGCAGAGCACGATATCATTGATGAGCTTCACCGCTTAATGTCCGACTGTTTCTTGAGTGCTAGCCATGAGGAGCAGCTCGGTGTCATTATTGCCCACCCAGACTTAGCCGGAAAAGCGGCGCGAGCAGGCAATCTAACGGCAGAATCGACGTCAGAACAGGCCAGCGCGGGTATCGATACGCTGACCGACGAGGAGTTTGCTCGATTTACCGAGCTCAATGATGCCTACAAAGCCAAATTCCAATTTCCATTTATCATGGCCGTTAAAGGGAGCAACAAACATGCAATCCTCTCTGGCTTTGAGGAGCGTATCAATAACACGCCAGAGCAAGAGTTTGCTCGAGCTTTAGCTGAAATTAATAAAATTGCCGCATTCCGTCTGGCTGATTTGTGAGGTTGTATAGATGAACGAACAGAAACTGAAACGCCTAGTTAACCTTGCAGATGCTCGCTTAGGAGCCAAAGCGACCTTTGTTACTGACGACTGGTTTGCTGAAGTGAATCGCATGCTAAATCCTGAACCCCCTGTCTGGAAAGAGGGTGTTTACGATGATGCTGGTAAGTGGATGGATGGCTGGGAATCACGCCGCAAGCGTTTTGAAGGCTATGACTACGCCGTTATTCGTCTTGGTGCACCGGGCATGATTCAAGCCCTAGAGATCAACACAAACTTCTTTACCGGAAACTTTCCTCCGTCAGCTTCTGTCGATGTCTGTTACTCGCCAGATCAGGATCCAGATGATAAAACTAAGTGGTACACACTGCTTCCATCGGTCGATCTTCAGGGCGATAGCGAACACCTATTTGAAGTGAACAACGATCAGCCTTGGTCTCACGTTCGCCTAAACATCTACCCAGACGGTGGCATTGCGCGTTTCCGAGTCTATGGACGTCCGTTTATCGACTGGGATTCGGTCGACAACTCACAAAGCATCGATCTAGTCTCGGCACTGAATGGCGGTTGTGCCCTATCCTGTAGTGATGAGCATTTCGGGAAAATGGGCAACCTAACCAATCCTGGCCGTGGCGTTAATATGGGTGATGGCTGGGAGACAGCACGCCGCCGCTCACCAGGCTATGACTGGGTCATTCTGGCATTAGGTAGTCCAGGGGTTGCAGAGGAGATCGAGATCGATACTGCTCACTTTAAAGGCAACTTCCCTGACAGCTGTGACATTCAAGCGGCCTATGTTCGTGGCGGTTCACCTGAACAGATCGCCACTCAGAGCCTATTTTGGAAAACACTCTTACCTAACCAGAAGCTAAGCGCCGACTCGATTCACAAATTTTCTGTAGATCCTGAGTTTGGACCGATTACTCACGTTAAGCTCAACATCCACCCAGATGGTGGTGTGTCGCGCTTAAGAGTCTTTGGTAAACCAACCCTTTAATAGGAGTGAATGATGAGATCTCTGACCATTGAACCGTTAACAAAAGAGGCTTTTGAACCTTTTGGCCAAGTAATCGAGACGGAAGGCTCTGATCACTTTCCTATTAACAATGGCTCAACTCAGCGGTTTCATCAATTGGCAACGGTTGAACTGAATCGCCAAGAGGACCAAGCCATTATCAGTATCTTCAAGGCAGATACCTTAAGTTACCCGCTCGAAATCAAGATGCTTGAGCGCCACCCTCAGGGGAGTCAAGCCTTCATCCCGATGGAGCGCCAACGCTTTCTGATCGTCGTCGCGCCACCTGCAGATCAGCCTAACCCAAACGAGATTCGTGCTTTTATTAGCAACGGGCGTCAGGGTCTGAACTACGGTAAAGGGGTGTGGCATCACCCTATCCTAGCGCTAGAGAACGGCAGTGATTTTCTGATCGTTGACCGCAAAGGCGAAGGTAATAACTGCGACGAACACTTTTTTGCTGACGGAGAGATCACTCTTCTTGATGCAGATATCAATCATTTAAACGCTTAGAGGTCGATATGGATCCGCACTACACAGAATGGCTCAACCTACTGGTCCGCTGGATACACATGATCGTTGGTATCGCGTGGATTGGTGCCTCTTTCTACTTTGTCTGGTTGGAGAACAACCTAAACCGTAAGAGTCCTAGAGAGGGTCTATCGGGCGATCTATGGGCCATCCACGGTGGTGGTATCTACCATCTAGAGAAGTACAAACTTGCCCCGCCACAGATGCCGGAAAACCTACACTGGTTTAAATGGGAAGCGTACACCACCTTCCTCTCTGGTTTTACCTTGTTGGCAGTTGTCTACTACCTAAATGCCGAACTCTACCTACTCGCCCCTGGCTCAGGCCTAACTGCATGGGAAGGCATTGCGATCAGTATCGCGTCACTGATCGCAGGTTGGTTTATTTATGATTTCTTGTGTGAATCACCCTTAGGTAAACAACCGGCACTGCTTGGATTGGTTCTACTGATGCTGCTGATTATTACGGCCTGGGCCTTTACTCAGGTGTTCAGTGGTCGTGCTGCCTACATTCACATCGGCGCCATTACCGGCACCATGATGGTGGGTAACGTATTCCGCGTCATCATGCCGGGACAGCGTGATCTGGTTGCAGCAATTAAAGAGGGTCGCGAACCTGATCCAAAACAGCCCGCTCGTGCCCTGCTTCGCTCTCGCCACAACAACTACCTGACGCTGCCAGTGCTGTTCATTATGATCAGCAACCACTACCCAAGCACCTATGGCCATGAGTGGAACTGGGCCATTCTATTTGCGATTGCGTTGTTGAGTGTCGGTGTTCGCCACTACTTCAATACCCGCCACGAGAGTCAAAAATTTGCATGGACACTCCCCTTCGCGGCTCTGGGTATGATCTGCCTTGCTTATGTGACACATCCTAATCGCGGTATGGAAGATGTAGCAGCAAGCAATAGCGTCACCCTTGCTCAAGCGACTCAGATCGTGAACGATCGTTGCACTAGTTGCCACGCAAAGAACCCTTCAAGCGAGATGTTCACTGCTCCCCCTGCCGGTGTCATTCTGGAGACAGAAGAGGATGTTCTAATGAGCGCTGCACGCATTCATGCACAGTCTGTCGCGACTCAGGCGATGCCTTTAGGCAACCTAACGGGCATGCTACCGGAAGAGCGCGTCATGCTCGGGCAGTGGTTTAACGCTTTAGATAAATAGTCGAACAATGGGGTCAGACCGAAGGTCAGACCCCAATCGCCTCATCTTGGATAAGGCTCCAACAAAAGCATCCAGTTGGAGCGGTCTTGCAAAGGCCGCGATTCTCTAAAAAAAATCGCTTCATCTTCGATAAGGCTCCAACAAAAGCATACTGTTGGAGCGGTCTTGCAAAGGCCGCGATCTATGCTCAATCCATCACATTCGCTTCGGCTTCGCCTAGATTCTACAATAGGGACACCAACCTTATAGAGGCTCCCAGCTGTGAACCGTCGAATTGCCACTCTGATTGCGACTGCACGACCCAATTTCTTAATCCTTACCCTAGTCTGTGTCTTTCTAGGCATCGCAACGGCGAGCCAAGTCACATCCATTAATCTTGGATTAGCAACGTTAATTCTTATCACTGCACTATTGGCTCACATAAGCGTCAACATGCTCAATGAGTACCATGACTACTGCTCAGGCTTAGACTTAACCACTGATCGAACCCCCTTCAGTGGCGGCAGTGGTGCGCTTCCCCGCCGACCTGAGTCTGCTAAAGAGGTTAAAAGTGTCGCATTAACACTGCTTTCACTGTGCACGCTGTCTGGGCTCTATTTAATGCAACAGAACCTTGCTCTGTTAATGCCTTTGGGGATTTTGGGTCTCTTTATTGTTTTAACCTACACCCCGGTACTGAACAGACACCCAATCGCTTGCCTAATCTCTGCGGGAATTGGCTTTGGGCCGATCATGGTTTTGGGTACCCACATTAGCCTGACCGGCGGTCTGGCAGAGCAGGCTGTGCTGGCGTCCATCATTCCATTCTGTCTAGTGAACAATTTACTGCTATTGAATCAATACCCGGATATCGATGCAGACAGAGCCTCAGGCCGATACCACCTGCTCATCGCTTATGGACGCCATACCGGCGCCAAGGTATACACCCTATTTAACTCGGTTATGATCGCTGGGATGGTACTGCTTATTCAGACAATGGGAACAGATCTATTTGGGCTACTAGTTGGTGTGGTTGTTTCAACCGCCGCGATCAGGCTCTCTATTTTGGTTTTAAACAATGCCGCTAATCAGACGAAATTCAATCAATTGATGGGCCCTAATGTTGCGCTCACACTGGCTACACCCACGATCTTATCGATTCTTATAATGTGGAATTAAGGCAAAAAAAATGGGGCCAAAGGCCCCAAAGATCACTGCGAAAACGGTTAAATCATCCACAAGAAGAGAGTGATAAATCACGCTCTGGAAAGATGTAAGTATCATAGCACCATTATTACCAAAAACAATAACCTAATCACAAAATGTCATATAAAATTTTGGCACAAAAAAACCCGGCACAATAACCGGGTTTTTGTAAGGAATATGATTAGTTCAACGGAGGAACTGCATCAATCCAATGTTTTTCAGCGTAGTCACGCTGCTCTACACCCTTACGTGCTTGGTAGTGAGCACGAGCAGCAAGATCCATTGCTTTCTGGAATTCACCAGCAGCAATCGCCTCTTTAGACTCTTTCAAGTACTTTTTAGTATCACGCCAAGCAAAGCCTGCTTCTTGTGACTCTTTGTACTTAGCCTTAGCAGCATCGAATAGTGCTTGAGCATTTTCAGCGTTAGCTGGTTTCGATGCCAAAGCTTCTTCGATTGTCTGTGTGCTGTACTTCTTGCCGTTCCATTCAAACGTGCCGTTAGCACCTTGAAGGGCACGAGCTGCATCAAATGCTTCACTGAAGCTTTGAGCAGAAGCCATAGAGCTCAGTGTAAGTGCAGCAACAGCTGCGATCGAAATGATCTTTTTCATCTGTTTGCCCCTTACTTACGTGCGCCAGGACCGTTAACGATGAGACCGTTAGACATGTAAGTCTGGAAGTACTCAAGGTTACGGAAAGTTTCGCTTTGTGGCTTCAAGTACTCTGAACGAGAGTCACGGTGACAGCCTTCGTAACGACGGTGTAGTGTACCGATGTTACCCCATTTAGAACGTACTACAGGGAAGTGTGTAGTGTGACCTAGCGCTGGGCTTGGAAGGTCGGCACGAACCAAACGGTTAGTACCAGTCAAATGACAGTCAGCACATGATAGGTTCAACTGACCACGCTTAGAGTAGAAGAACTTTTTACCATCTAGGTAAGCCGCTTTCGCCTCATCGTTTGGAATCTCAATTGCAAACTCGTTACCGCGTGAAGTGTAGGCCATGTATGCAGAGATCTCTGCAATAGCGCCCTTCTTCCAGCCTAGTGGTTTCTCACCGTTTGTCATACGACACTCGTTGATCGCCATCTCTAGAGTTACAACTGTTTTACGCTCGTCGTTCCAGTATGGGAAGTTTTGACGAATGCCAATACCACCGTTCTCGAAACAGTCAGCGTAACCTTTACCGTTTGCGAAAGGCGTATTGAATAGCTCTTCACCCTTTTCGAGGTCTAGCTCGTAAGGAGGGAACTCTTCAATCTCTTCCCACTGCGCACGAGACGCAGCGTCAACAGCATAGATACCGTTTACGTACTCACTCATTGGAGTGTCTGGGAAACGGTTTTTCATATATTCTTGCAGTGCAATGCGGTCAGCTTCTGGATCGACAGTTGCGACAGTAGCTCCCGTAGTTGCTGCCATTGCCATTTGGCTAGCAGCTGCAACACTCAAACCAAGTAGTGTGCTTTTTATTATATTCATGCGTCCTCCGTAAGCAGAGATCAATTACTTGATCTTTGCAGATTCGGTGCCAGTTGCGCCTGTGTTTTCAGACCAAGCAACAGATAGTTCTTCACCCTTAGCGCCACCTTCGAAAGTGAATGCTAGGTATGGGTTTTTAGAGATAGCTGTGTTTAGGTTCGCTTCAAACACGACTTTGCCGCCGTGAGAAACAGACACAGTATCCAGGAATTTAGCTGGGATAAGATTGCCATCTTTACCCTTCTGAAGACCTGTATCCATGTTGTGTTTAGCCATCATTTTAACGGTAGTTTTACCGCCACGTGCGCTAGCTTTAACTCGAAAAATCTTAGCCATTATACTTCTCCTAATCTAAACCGCTTATTAACCGCCACAGCCACCGATAGTGACTTTAACTTCTTTGGTAGCGCTGTAAGTCTTGCCACCAGCCTTAACAACTGCAGTTACGTTAGTTGTTTTACCCATGCGTACACGAGTAGACACGTCTGCAGCAGTACCAGCAGGGATACCGAACTCAGCCGCTAGAGGCGTTGGGTTCTGCTCTACAAAGATAGCCATTGATTCAACGTTAGCCAGCTTAGATTCAACTGATACAGGTACAACTGCACCGTTCTCAGCGATATCTGGAGCTTTCAACATTACGTCAGCACTTGCTTCTGCAGCGCTTCCGTATAGTGCGTTTAGCGCATCAGCTTGTGATTTTGCGTTAAATGCATCTTTATTCCATGCAGCAACTGCCACGCGTGGCATCATTGCACCTAGACCGATTAGCGCACCGCTTGCAGCGATCGCTTTTACAACTGTACGACGATTCATGCTCATTTTACTCCACCTAAATCGAGTCTAATTAGTACTGATAAATGTATTCTACGACTGCGTCGATTTCATCTTCTGTCAAAATATTATGCTTACCCATTGGTGGCATGATAGACAGAGGATTCTTCGCAGTAGCATCCCAAATTTGAGCACGAAGCTCAGCTTTATTTGGGTAGCGTGCTTTCATAGCAATAATCATAGGACCCTGGTTACCAGCTTGGTTGGTAATAGGATCTTGAATGTTGTGACAAGCAACACAGTTACCACGTGACTTACCGTGGTAGATTGCTTGGCCTTCTTTGATCATCGCTTCGCTATGTGAACCCGCGACTGCAGAACCGGTGAATGCTACACCTGCAACTGCTAGGGCTGAGATCAACTTTCGCATGGTCACTCCTTCAGTGATCGTGCACTTTCGTGCTTGTTATTATAAAAAACAGGGCGGCGTTGACCGCCCCGCCATCCGTCAATTATTGACTAGATTCTGCCATGTAGGCAACCGCATTAGCGACAGCTTCGTCAGATAGGTCCATACGACCACCTTTCGCTGGCATAATGCCGTTATCACCCTGGTAGCCATTGATCGCGTGGTCTACTAGGACATCCATACCTTGTGCGATACGTGCTTCCCATGCAGCCTGATCACCTAGCTTAGGTGCGCCTGCGATACCCATACCGTGACATGCGGCACAAGCACCTTCGTAAGTCGCCTTACCCTCTTTAGCAGCAGCTGATAGCTCAGCAGGCTTAGCAGAGTGAGACTCCTCTTCAACTTCAACACCCAGTGCTTTTAGACGCTCTTTCTCTTTCGCTTGCTCAAGAGCGTGTTGCTCTTCGTGAGAAGCGGCAGGACCGTCAGCACCTTCAACGAAGTGACCGACTGGGGTTACACCACCGATAGTACCGGTGATCATGATCGCATTAGGATCTTTACAGTCAGACATACAACGCGTGTTCTTAACATCAGGACGCGGATCTACGAAGAAATTCTCTTCGTTTGGCATCTTGATGTCAGCAAGGTTTTCATTTGTTAGTACGAAGTCATCTTCTACGATCTCGTTCATGTACAGAATGTACGCAGAGATTGCGTATGTCTCATTCGGAGTCAATGAACGTGGAGCCGTAAATGGCATCGCACGGTAGATGTAATCGTAAAGAGTCGAAGCGAAAGGCCAGTAAGAGCCTACAGTTTTAGTAGGACGGTCCTGAGCAAGAGTACCCTGACCACCTACAAGCACTGGCCAACGGCCTTCACCTTCACCAAATAGACCGTGACACACAGCACATTTAGCTTCGTAAAGACCTTCACCGTCTTCTACCGAACCTTCACCTACTGGAAGACCCATACCGTCAGGACGTACATCGATGTCCCAACCAGCGATCTCTTCAGCAGTCGCGGTACGACCGAAGCCGAATGATTCACCCGCGTTTACAGAACCAGCAACTAGTGAGCCGGCAACTGCAGCAGCAACTAGGGTTGGCTTAAGAGAGTTGAACATTCGAAACCTCCCCAGTGTTAGCAACTTTCCAAGTATGGATAGCGTTCTTGTGGTAGATAGACTCAACACCACGAACTTCACGAAGCTGCTTAAGTGTTGGCTGTACGTAACCTGTCTCATCGATCGCACGCGCTTGTAGCAACCATGGCTGACCATCCCACTTAGTCACAAGACTGAAGCGAGTCAGAGCTTTTTCAAGAACTAGACCTTTCAGGTTAGCTGGCGTCCAAGAGACACCGCCGTCGAACGAGATATCTACCTGTTTGATCTTACCACGACCAGACCATGCAAGACCTTCGATCTCGATCATGCCTGGGCTAAGGATTGGTTTTTCAGGACATGGGCTAGTGATAACCGAGTTAGTTTCCTGAACGAATGTAAAGCGACGCGCACGGCCATCAGCCATGAGGTCTGTGTACTTAGACGTCTCTTCACGGTGGTGCCAAGGCTTATCACCGACTTCAAGACGACGAAGCCATTTAATAGAGGTATTACCTTCCCAACCTGGGTTAAGAAGACGAACTGGGTAACCCTGTTCTGGACGAAGCATCTCACCGTTCTGTGCGTAAACAATCAGAGCATCATCAAGACACTTCTCGATTGGGATAGAACGAGACATGTGCGCACCGTCAGCACCTTCAGCAAGTACCCACTTACCTTCTGGTTTAACGCCCGCTTCTTCAAGAAGAACGCGTAGAGGAACACCTGTCCACTCACAGCAGCTTAGCATGCCGTGTGTAAACTGAAGCGCTTCCATCTGCGCACCACGCCACTCCATACCACCGTTCGCTGGACACTCAAGGAACTTGATGTGCGACTCAGATGGGAAGCGCATTAGATCTTCCATAGTGAAGATCAGTGGGCGCTCAACAAGGCCGTGGATGATTAGACGGTGCTCTTCAGGATTAATTGTTGGAACACCACCGTGGTAGCGCTCGAACACAAGTCCGTTTGGCGTAATGATACCTTTCAGCTCGTGAAGAGGTGTCATTGAGATTGAAGAGATAGACTCAGCTGTCAACCAAGGTACGGTACGACGAACAACATCACTTTCGAATTTCGAAGGGTTGCCGTACGGGTATTCAATAACACCGTGACCTAGCTGCTTACCCCAAGTTGGCTCATTTGGTGGCAAGTTGTTTGAGTTAAGTAGAGCATCAGATGCCGTTGCAGTGCCTGCGACACTAGCAGCAGCAACACCGCCTACAGCAGCGATACCCTTGCGGAGAAAATCACGACGATCGTTAGTAGAGAGTCCTTCTGACTCGCTCGCAAGCTGGGACATTAGCTCACGTGTCGTCGGCCCTTTGATGATTTTGGCCATCAATTGCCTCCCGGCTGTTTGTGAATTATCAAAATTAGTTCTAGCGGAACGAATTCTACGTTCCCAATCACCATATATGCAAATTAATTATAGCTATATAAAGCTTTTAGCTATAACGAATCGATATAAGTCGGTTTAGTGACAATAAAATGACAGCCAAACCCACGGAACTACAAGGATTAACCTACCACACAGGAAACTTATGACCATCAATAAGCTATCGGCATTAGCCTAAAGGACTAGTGCGGTGCAACATAATAAAAATCGGGATTTTAGAAGATTTGCAGCCTTTTACAGGGAGGTGATTTCTATCTTTTCGACCACTTGAACGGCCGACTGTTTGTCAACTGTATCGGCGTGTGATGTAGTCAATTTTAGAATGGTTGACTCATCCTCAATACCGTGAGCATATCCGGTTTTGAGGGATTTAAAATCAAACAGCTGCTCATCGGCCAGATGCGACGGAACGACATTGCACATCGCCCTGAACATAGACTCAATACGACCCGGAAACTGCTTATCCCACTGATTCAACATCTCTTTAATGGATGCACGCTGCAGATTCTCTTGCGAGCCACACAAGTTGCAAGGAATGATCGGGAAGCCCTTTATCTCAGCGTACTCGGCAATATCCTTTTCACGCGAGTAGCTCAGCGGGCGTATCACCATATTTTTTCCATCATCTGAGACCAGCTTGGGCGGCATCCCCTTCAGCTTACCGCCATGGAACATGTTTAAGAACAGCGTCTCAATAATGTCATCACGGTGATGTCCTAGCGCTATCTTGTTGGCACCGATCTCATCTGCAAAGCCATACAGCGTGCCGCGGCGCAGACGCGAGCAGAGACCACAGGTGGTCTTGCCCTCAGGAATAACCGACTTAACCACCGAGTAGGTATCTTTCTCGATGATGTGGTACTCAATATCTAAAGAGTCGAGGTAGGCTGGAAGAATGTGTTCAGGGTATCCCGGCTGTTTCTGATCCATGTTGACGGCAACCAGATCAAAGTGGATCGGCGCACTTTTCTGTAGGTTGATCAGAATATCGAGAAGCGTGTAGGAGTCTTTACCACCGGACAGACAGACCATCACCTTATCGCCCTGCTCGATCATGTTGAAGGCCTCTATCGCCTGTCCCATTTCACGTCTGAGTCGCTTATGCAGCTTATTGAAGCGAAGCTTCTGCTTGCGATTGAGCTCATCTTGCTGGGTGTCGTCTTTCATGGTCTATCCGATCTAAATAATGTTTTGCCTAGTTAAATGGCGGCGCAAGTATAACGAAAAGGCAACAAAGCGACAGCCCTTACTGATCGCCTAACGCATCGAGCCAACCTATTTCACTGGCAGTCGCGAGCCCTATGTGAGCAAAACTCAAATCGGAGGGTAATACAGCCACTCCGGGCACAAGCGGAATCCTACCCCCCATCACCTCAGCTCGAGATTGAGGATAGAGCGGCACTTGAACAGGGTCGGCAAATCCATCCGGCCAAACCGGCTCAGCGGTTTCGGGATCATAACGATCCAAAGCCCCCAAAGTATGCAGCGCCTCATGGACCGCTACAAAGTGATTCAAGCCCTGAAAACGATCTGACGCGAAACCATTTACCAGCCCGATCCTACCCTTTTGCAAACCCAAGGAGTGTTTCATGGTGCTATTAAGCGTTGGTGAATAGTAGTTCATGAAGACACGAATAGTATTGTCATCCGCATCAAACTGATCATTCCCAGCCACCCACAAGCGCATTCGCAAACCCCACCATAGAGAGTCCAAAATACTCGCAGATTCTGGCGCTTCAGGCGGAAGTGACGTGACCACAGGATAGAGCTCGACCGACAGAGGCTTTTCAAGGGGAAGACCGTAGCGCCTAGACTCATCAGAGAAGAACTGCTCGATGTCGTTAAAATCGTCATCAGATAGCGTTGCAAGGTACTCTGCTGTTGCGATCGTTTGATCCGCATTCACAGGATAGATTCGCAGTGAGACCGGCTCTTGCCAATCGGGCGTTATCGACTCACTCTGCAAGCGATTGAGCCACAACACGAGCGCCAGCAACATCAGCGCAATATAGGAGATTGTCCGCCAACTCCACATCAGACAGCGACCTCAAGCGCCAGCCATGCGATGACAAAGTAGCGTATCGACTTTCCGATCAGTATAAACAGAAAACTGCTTAGCGGATTTAGGCGCAACCAACCAGCCATTAGACAGAGCGGATCTCCCACTACAGGTAACCAAGCCAGCAGCAGTATCACAGCACCGTATTTCCCTATCCAGCGTTTCGCTCTTTGATGCTGTGGCTTGTCCAACAGTGTCAGAGGGTATTTCAGAGCGATTAACCACCCCATAAAGAAGGAGAGCATCGATCCGGCCAAATTACCGACAATCGCAGTCAAGAGAAGTGGGTAGAAGTTCGCAGGGTTTTCAGCAACGTACCATGCCAACAATAGCTCGGAACCACCGGGCAAAAGCGTTGAAGAGATAAATGCAGCGAGCAGTAACTCCCAAGCCATTCAACCCTACTCCATTGCTGCCTGAACGCAGCGTAATACGCCCAAACTGTAGACGTTAGAGAAGTGCTCAAAAACGGGTTTGAGTGACGCGCCATGTATACTTGAGCTTTCCAAAATCTGCTGCTCAATTTGACTGATCTCTGATAGAGGCAGTTCAACCACGTCCGTTAACGCGAGATCACCCAAAGCGATCCAGTGCGCCAGAATATTGAACACCTGCTGTTCGGATAGATGAACCTGCCTAGCCACTTGATCGGTGGTCATGCCAGCACGATAGAGCTGTAGCACCTCCTCCTTCTGGTAATCCACCTCTTTCTCGCGTTCATTGGAGAGCGACTCGTTAATAACCTCTAGGAAGGCATCGCCGTAGAGTTCCAGTTTACGATCACCAATCCCAGATATACGACGCATCTGAATCAGCGAGGTTGGTTTGCGCTCCACCATCTCCATCAAGGTAGCATCATGGAAGATGACATAAGGTGGCACATTTTGTTCGTCAGAGAGCTGTTTACGACAGGCTCGGAGACCTTCCCAGAGTTTAAAGTCCTGATCATCCAGCTGCATCTCTGGTTTACGAGAGCGCCCACTGGCCATCGATGTGCGCAACTTGCGTTTATCTTTGCGTAACTGGATCTCCGTCTCGCCTTTCAGCAACGGACGGCATTTCTCAGCTAAGGAGAGCGAACCATGCTCTGCAGATACTTGTACCAACCCTTGAGCCACCAGCTGTCGAAACACTGATCGCCAGGTGTTTTTATCGATCTCTTTACCAATACCCCAAACCGAGAGCTTATCGAGACCGCGATCACGCGAACGATCCGAATGTTCCGCATGTAAAATTTCGATAATCGCATTAACGCCAAACTGCTGACCGGAACGATAAATAGCCGACAGCGCTTTCCGAGCCGCCTCTGTACCATCCCATACCTCGGGGGGTTCTAGGCAGTTGTCACAGTTACCACAGGGCTGGTGCTCTGTCTCACCAAAATAGGAGAGCAACACCTGACGTCGACAACTGGTGATCTCACACAGCCCCAACATCGCCTCAAGCTTTTGTCGCTCTATACGCTTCTGCTCATCAGGCGCCTGCCCTGATTCCAACATCTGCCTTTGAAAGATCACATCCTGAAGGCCATAAACCATCCAAGCGTTGGCCGGCTCACCGTCTCGACCGGCACGACCGGTCTCTTGATAGTAGGCCTCTACCGATTTCGGTAGATCCAGATGAGCCACGAAACGAACATTGGGCTTATCGATCCCCATACCAAAAGCGATCGTCGCGACCATAATCACCCCCTCCTCCGTCAGGAATCGGTGCTGATGATGCTCACGCAGTTGTGCATTCAATCCGGCATGGTAAGGCAGTGCATTAAAACCCTTTTCAGATAGCCAAGCGGCAGTATCTTCCACACGCTTGCGGGACATGCAGTAGACCACACCGGCATCCTGGGCATGCTCGGTGCGAATAAAGTTGAGAAGCTGCTCCCTTGCACGATCCTTCTGCATGATGCGATAGCGAATATTGGGACGATCGAACCCCTTAATAAAGACACGACCGGTCTGAAGTTGCAGTTTATCAATGATCTCCTGCTGAGTTCGAGCATCCGCCGTGGCGGTCAGCGCCACCCGAGGCACATTAGGGAAACGTTCCGCTAGAGAACCTAATTGAAGATACTCAGGTCTAAAGTCATGCCCCCATTGCGAGACACAGTGCGCTTCATCAATCGCAAACAGAGCAAGTTGTGATTGCTGCAACAGTGACAGGGTTCTTGGTTGAAGAAGGCGCTCGGGTGCGACATAAAGCAGATCCAGCTCACCATTTAACAGCGCCTGCTCTGTGGCCTGTAACTGGTTAAAATCGATGGCCGAATTGAGACAACCTGCGCGTATACCTAACTGTGACAGCGCACTGACTTGATCTTGCATCAAAGCGATCAGCGGCGACACCACCACCCCAACACCCGATCTGACAAGAGCGGGTAGCTGATAACAGAGGGATTTACCTCCGCCAGTCGGCATAATCACGAGTGCATCCTGCCCCTCTAACAGGGTCTCTACGACGGACTGCTGCGGATCACGAAACTCATTAAAACCGAAGGTGTGTAACAGTTGATGGCGGGCTTGTTCAATCATGCGCTCATTATCGGATATGCCGTGGATTAAGTCACTCAAACATAGGCACTTAATCGAGATCGGGGTACAATTAAAAGATTCAATCTATGGAAAACAGTAATGAATCAAAGTGTAGCTCTAATTAGCGAAGACGAACTGGATCAACTAGAGAACTTTTTAGACTCTGAAGCGGTGGCAGAGACCGCTCTTGATCTAGTCGGTGCACACGGGCTTTTATGCGCTCTTAATATCGCACCTGAAAAAGTCGACGAGTCGACGTGGATGACGCTTATCTTCGACGAGAAGCCTAACTGGAGTAGCGCAGAGCAACAGGCAGAAATAGAGAACCTGTTGAGAAAATTGAACTCTACCATCGCCAACGATCTCTACAGCGATCAGGAAATCTACCTGCCTTGTGATCTCAGCCTTGAAACTGACGAAGAGGATGAGATTCCTGAGATCACACTCTGGGCTGAAGCCTTTATGGAAGGCGTTTTCAGCAATGAAGAGGCCTGGTTCAGTGATGACGAAGAGTCGGTGGCCGGCCTTCTACTACCGATTATGGTCGCATCCGATCTATTCGATGAAGGTGAAGTAAAAGATATTCGTAAAGATCGCGCGTTAAGCGAAGAGATGTGTGAACAGATCCCAGAAATCCTGATCGATCTCTACCTACTGTTTAACGCACCAGAGAAGTAGACCTCTCTTCAAAGGATTCAGTTAGGCCTGCTCGTACAACTCTAACGGCAGGTCATCCGGATCAGCAAAAAAGAGAAAACGCTTGCCGGTATAAGGGTCAACCCTTACCGGCTCATGCCCTACCCCATTGTCAGCCAACCATTCGACCCACACCTCAATATCGCTTACGGCGAAGGCCAAATGGCG
Source organism: Marinobacterium sp. xm-g-59 (assembly GCF_013283315.1). Lineage (NCBI taxonomy): Bacteria > Pseudomonadati > Pseudomonadota > Gammaproteobacteria > Oceanospirillales > Oceanospirillaceae > Marinobacterium > Marinobacterium sp. xm-g-59. The sequence goes on from NZ_WBYR01000008.1 coordinate 60,843, forward strand.
CAACCCCTGAGCTTCAGGGTAACTCAAACGTTGCGGAGCTCCGGGCATTGAGAAGAGTTCAACCTGGCCACCATCCGGTAGCGCTAGATCAAGCTTGTAAGAGTCACGCTCTGCTCGATAGTTCTCATCCAATACCGTCAATCCAAGAAGTTCTGTGTAGAACTGCTTGGATCGTTGGTAGTCACTGCAAATAATCGCCGCGTGATGAATCGAGTTGAGCTTAGGCTGCTTCATTAATAGCTGACACGAACGGTATTGCCAGAGCGCAACACACGAACCTTATCGCCCGGTCTGAAGAAGAGATTGTTCTGCACACCCTGGACGATGGAGATGCGACCCCCCTTATCCATTAACAACTGAATCTCTTGCCCTTGAGTTTGTGAGCTGTTCTCTTGGATTTTAGAACCAGCAATACCGCCGGCTACTGCACCCAAGACCGTCGCAATAGATGACCCTTTACCGCCACCAATGGTTGAGCCTGCAATACCACCGACAATAGCACCAGCACCCACACCAACAGGATTGTTAGGATCACCATTAATGATCACCGGTGTCACCTGCTCGACAGTCGCGTACTCAACCGTCTGAACCTGGCGTGCATCGGCAGCGGTGTAGGCTGTTCCTTGCAGGTTCTGCTGCATACAACCAGTTAATGCAACTGCGGCCACTGCACCAATCAACACTCTATTCATTCGCATAACAGACTCCCAATCGTTATTGATAGATTAAGCTTAGACAGAAAGCACGAATTCTGCATTAAAAAATGGCGAGTCGATCAACAAACCAGATCATTCCCATGATACCGATCACCAGTGAAGCCGGAACCACAACAATACGGTGGTAGAGTTTCTCTGAGCTAAACCAGTAAGCGACACCAAAATAGGCAATCAACACCACGGCGAGCTGGCCCAACTCAACGCCAACATTAAAGGCTAATAACGCAGCTACAAAATCATCCGTCGGCATCCCAAACTCCGATAGCATGGTGGCAAAGCCGAGACCATGAAGCAGACCGAAACCGAACACGACGGGAAGACGGAAACGATTAATTTTGGATGAGAAGAGATTCTCTATAGCAACGTAGGCGATCGATAACGCAACCAGAGGCTCTACGATACGAGGCGAGATCGAAATAATCTCCAAAGTACCCATTGCCAAGGTAATCGAGTGGGCAATGGTAAACATCGTAATCTGTAGGGCAATCGGCTTTAAACGACGACTCAGTAGGAAGATACCCAGCACGAACAGGATGTGATCCAACCCTTTGGGAAGAATGTGCTGAAAACCACCTAGGGTGTAAGTTTTCACCACCTGCGCAAAACTCGGTTTGGCAAACACCTCATTCAGCATGAACGGTTCAGTTGGCTTATCCTCTTTTACCCACTGGTGTGACGACCAGTGCCACTCGTTATTTGCCTCATCTACCTGTCTGACTCGAGTCGCATGATCACCAAATGCCATGGGGTAGTACCAGGTTAGGCTTTGAGTCTCCCGGGGGATTCGCCCTTTCAGAATAATCACACTATTGCGAGGCACCTTGGTATAGCCTGGGGGTGGCACAACAAGCTCTTTTAGCTGCAACTCAGCGGGCGCTCCATCAAGCTTCAACTCAACACCCTCTAAGAGCGTCGGCATAAACTTTTTAAACTCCGCCTCCAGCTCTGCCGACTCCATTGCACGGTAATGGTCGTATTGATCTGAGTTGGGCGCCTCTTGAGTGTTTCGGTACTGTCCATTGATACCGGTCAGAAGCGCTTCGAGGCTGGCACGGATCTCAATTTCTACCACTTCAGTCGTATTTGCAGAGATCTCTATCAATGCAGGCTTCACAACATCGGCCCTAACTGGGTAGAATAAGGATGTAACTAATGTGCATATAACGAAAATGCCTGGAATTAGTCTCACTGGTGTGTCTCTAGTAATAAGCATCTGTGCTTTTGGTGGATTTCAGCCTGTGGGCCCTTTAAGAAGAGTGGGAAACTAAGATAACTATGAACCGTCGTCAACTATTGAAGGCTATGGCCGCCGCTGCTGCAGCAGGAAGCCTACCAGCAATTTACACTTCTCGCGCGCTAGCAAGCAACACTGCTCCCAGCGGATTTTATGATGTTCCAATGGAAGGTGATGTTCGTATCCTTCACATTACAGACGTTCACGGCCAGCTAAAGCCTGTCTACTTCCGTGAGCCAAACGTCAACCTTGGTGTCGGTGATGCATTTGGTCGTCCGCCACACGTTGTCGGCAAAAATTTCCTTAAGGAGATGGGTCTTTCAGAGAACTCTCCTGAAGCTTACGCATACACCTACCTTAACTTCCTAGAAGAAGCTAAGAAGTACGGTCGTACGGGCGGTTTCGCACACGTTAAAACACTTCTAGATCGTCTACGTGATCAAGCGGGCGGTCGCCAAAACACACTGACCCTTGATGGCGGCGACCTATGGCAGGGTTCTGGTACTTCACTATGGACACGTGGTGTCGACATGGTAGAAGCATCAAACATTCTTGGCATCGACGTCATGGTCGGCCACTGGGAGTTCACTTACCGTGAAGAGGAAGTGCTTTCGAACGTTGCTCTATTCAAAGGTGACTTCATCGGTCAGAACGTTAAAGTACTAGAAGACTCACTGTTTGGTGATGAGTACTACGAAATGGTTGAGCGTTTCGATGGCCGTGGCCTGTACGACGAAGATACGGGTCATGCGTTCCAGCCATACGTCATTAAAGAGATCAACGGCAAGCGTATCGCTGTTGTAGGTCAAGCCTTCCCACGTACCTCAAACGCTAACCCTAAAGAGTTCTTCCCAGACTGGTCTTTCGGTCTTCGTGAACCAGAGATGATTGAGCTTGTTCAGAAGATCCGTGAAGAGGAGCAGCCAGACGCGGTTGTTCTTGTATCGCACAACGGTATGGACGTCGACATCAAGATGGCTGAACGTGTTCCTGGCCTGAATGCTGTATTCGGCGGTCACACTCACGATGGTGTTCCACAACCGATCAAAGTTAAGAACGTTGACGGTGGCGAATGTTGGGTAACCAACGCAGGTTCAAACGGTAAGTTTGTCGGCTGTATGGACTTCTCGATCGAAGATGGCCAGATCACCAACATGACTTACAAACAGCTACCTGTTATCTCTGATTGGCTTGAAGCTGACGGTGAGATGGAAGCGTACATCAACCAGATGCGCCAAGGTCGTTACGATGAGAACATCATCGAAGCGCGTAACAAGAAGTGGCAGAACAACCCAATCCGTGTCGGCAAAACCTTCGAAGAGATTCTTCAAGAGAAACTGGCTAAAGCGGATCGTACTCTTTACCGTCGCGGTAACTTCATGGGCACTTGGGACCAAGTTATCTGTAACGCACTTCGTTGGGAGTACAAGGCAGACATCGCACTATCAGCCGGCGTTCGTTGGGGTACCACTACTCTAGAGGGTGAGTGGATCACAATGGAAGATGTCATGAGCCAGTGTGCAACAACCTACTCTGAAACTTACGTTCAAGAGATGACTGGTAAAGCGATCAAAGAGATGCTTGAAGGCGTTGCCGACAACCTATTCGATCCAGATCCATACCTACAATCAGGTGGCGACATGGTTCGCGTGGGTGGTCTTGACTACACCATCGATCCAACCAAACCACTTGGCCAGCGTATCTCTGAAGTACGCCTAGACAACGGTGAAGTGATTGCTGATGACAAGAACTACAGCGTCTCTGGTTGGGCAACTGTTAACCGCACACCAGAGGGTCGACTACTCTGGGATATCATTGCTGACTACCTAAAAGCAGAACGCGATGAGAACATGGTGATCAAACTACCTAAGGTGAACAACCCTAAAGTGGTGGGTGTCTCTGACAACCCAGGTTTCGCTGACTACCCAGGTGATTGGGCATAACAGCCTACCCCATTAAAAAACCCGCCTAGTGCGGGTTTTTTATTGCTATGAGAAACCTGGACAAATAGCAGTTCAGAATATCGCGACCTTTTTAAGATCGCTCCAACAAAAAATTGAAGCAAAAAAAACCCGCCTAAAAAGACGGGTAACGTTCAAGCAACGAAAGGACAATGAAAAGGGTTAACCCTGAAGCATTTTGAAAAGCTCATCTTTCAGTTCAAGACGACGCTTTTTAAGTTCCTCTTCACGACTGGTCGTGGTCGGTTCAACTTCAGCTGCAGCAAGCTCAGCCTGCTTAGTAATTTCGTGGTACTCATCAAACAGACGAGAGAAGTGGTTGTTTGATGTTTTAAGCTCATGAATACGTTCGCGGTACTCTGGAAGTTCATGAACTAGATCGTGGTGTTCTCCGATCATTTTTTACTCCTAATTCCATACAGTGTTGATGGTTCTAATATGCCCTACTCCTCTTCATCATCCATTGATTGAAATCAATTAAAACGAATCTCTCTGAACAATGGACTTAACAGACGTTTACCTGTACCTTTTTCGATCCTTTTTTGGCGATCAACTACACTTTTAAGATTATGGAAACTCTTTCACTCCAACCTCGCGATTTTGCAAACGGTGACGTTCAACTGCCAGGCTCAAAAAGCCTATCAAACCGAATTCTTCTTCTAGCTGCACTGGCGGAAGGTGAAACCAAGGTAACCAACCTGCTAGACAGCGCAGACGTTACCCACATGCTGAATGCACTAAAAACGTTGGGTGTCTCTTATGAGCTAGCTGATGATCGTCGCTCGTGCGTTGTCACCGGTGTGGCAGGTCCTTTCAAGCAGCAAAGTGCTGAGATGTTCCTGGGCAACGCCGGTACTGCAATGCGCCCACTAACCGCCGCACTGTGCCTTGGTTTAGGTGAGTTCACACTGACCGGTGAACCTCGCATGTACGAGCGTCCTATCGAGGACTTGGTTGATGCTCTGCGTCAAATTGGCGCTGATATTGAGTACCTAAAAGATGAAGGCTACCCGCCACTAAAGATTAACGCTCAACAGCTAAAAGGCGGACGAGTATCGATTCGAGGCAACATCTCGAGCCAATTCTTGACTGCGCTACTGATGGCCGCTCCAATGGCACAGCAGGATCTAGAGATCGTTGTCGATGGCGAGCTGGTCTCTAAGCCTTACATCGATATCACCCTGCACTCGATGAAGCTGTTTGGTGTTGAGGTCGAGAACAACAACTACCAGAGCTTTGTCGTTAGAGCCGGACAGACTTACCAGTCGCCCGGTGAAGTGATGGTTGAAGGTGATGCCTCATCAGCCTCCTACTTCCTAGCTGCAGCGGCTATTGCTGGCGGAACGATTCGCGTCTACGGCGTCGGTTCTGAATCGGTACAAGGCGACAAAGCCTTCGCTGAAGTGCTCGGTAAGATGGGTGCTAAGGTCACTTATGGCCCAACTTGGGTAGAGGTCTCTAAAGGCGAACTGAACGGTGTAGACCTGGATCTGAACGCCATTCCCGATGCTGCAATGACGATTGCCACAACCGCCCTGTTCGCAAAAGGCCCTACAGCCATTCGTAATGTCTACAACTGGCGCGTCAAAGAGACCGATCGCCTAGCCGCAATGGCAACCGAACTGCGTAAAGTGGGTGCGGAAGTGGTGGAAGGCGAAGATTTCATCGAGATTACACCACCAGCCGAAATCCAGAGCGCCGCGATCGATACCTACGACGACCACCGCATGGCCATGTGCTTCTCACTCGCCTCGTTCGGCAACAGCGAGATCATCATCAATGACCCGGGCTGTACCAGCAAAACCTTCCCAGAGTATTTTGATCTGTTTGCTGAGGTTACGAAGTAACCTGCCCTTTAGGTGGTGACTGGCTTTCAGCCTGTCACCTCTACTTTAAAACATTCTACTCGCCTAAAGGCGGCCAGCCTTACTTTTTGGTCAGCAAAAAGTAAGCAAAAACTGACCACGCTCACTCGGCCTGCGGCACGCTCCGTTCAATGATTTTTCACTGAAGTTCAATAGGACACTGCAAACCGTTAATTGCTCCTGCATTAACGGAATACATGCCTTCCATGGCAATAAGTCGGCTCCTGCCTCCGTTGCAGACTTCGGCCATCCGGGCCTCAGCCCATTGAACTCTTAACCGTGAAAAACCATCGTACTCACTCTCGATCGGACGTGGACGACTGGCACGGGATTTGAGTCAGGCACATTGTTGGAGCGGTCTAGAAAAGGCCGCGATAGGTCTTAATGTGAATTTAGCTATTAGCACCGGTGTCTGGCTTTAGCCTGACATCCACTTTCCCAGCGATTTCCAGAAAGGTAGTAAAGCTAACCTGCGGATGACAGGCTGAAGGCCTGTCACCGAAACACTACTTATCCTGCATTGAACCACCCATACACTTGGGGCTGTCTGGAACTAAACCAGACTTTTCGGCCCACTCTGCTTGGGTGTATAGATGCATTGAGAGTGCATGAATGGGGTTTTGCATAAGATCTGACAGCAGGCCAAAAATGGTTTGGTGACGCTGTATCAGCCGTTTACCTTCAAAATCATCGCTAACGGCGACGAGCTTGAAGTGAGTATCCAAACGGTTACCACCGTGCATGTGGCTCTCGTTCTCTAACTCCATGTGAACAAGATTAAGACCTTCATTGAGACGGGTTTGGATCTGATCTTCTACTGACAACTTACTGATCCCCTTTCGCTGTTGATTCGGTTTTCACTTCAGCGAGTTTCTTAAATCGGTTTTGAATTTTACGAGTAATGAACCATACCGCACCAATCACCAGTGGGACAGAGACACCAGTCGCAAGACTCTTATCGAATTCGACACCGGCACCGTGTACCGCATCAATGAGGTACTTCACTAGGCCAACTGCGTAGTAGCTGATCGCAGCAACCGACAGACCCTCTACCGTATGCTGCATCATTAGCTGTATCTTGGATCGACGATCCATGGAGCTCAGTAGCTCTTGGTTCTGGTTCTCAATCGCCATCTCAACTCGGGTACGCATCATATCGGCTGCGCGGTTTACACGACGCGATAGGTCGTCGAGTCGATTGTGCATGGTCTCACAGCCACGCACAGCAGGCGTCAATCTACGGATCAAAAACTCTTTCAAGGTCAGGTGACCAGAGACCTCATCCTCACGCAATTCATCCAATCGTGCCGCCATAACATCATGGTATGAGCGGCTAGCATTGAAACGGAAGGTGGTTCTCGCACGTTCAGCTTCAATATCGGCCGATAGGTTGATGAGCTCTGTCAAAAGCTGACTATCATCTGAGTTATCACCCGTTGACAGGCGACGCGTCAGATCGGCCATTCGATTATCCATATCAGCAACAACCGGTGACAGCTTACGCGCTTCGCGAAGACCGAGCAGCGCTAACAAACGGTAGGTCTCAACTTCAATTACACGCTGCACCATTCGGCCCATCTGCCCTTTCGACATGCTGTTATTGAAGATTAGGAAACGGCCAAAGTTGTCGCTGTGCGTTCTAAATGTCGTCCAGATTTGTGCTGCACCATTCTGTGGCAGACTGCCGATCATCTGCATATCATCGAGCTGAGAGCGAACATCTTTGGGCTCTGGTAGTTCATCACCCTGAATGTTCTGAATGCGCATATGAAAAGCGGCTACCGCTTTACCTGGGTAGTTACTTAACCAGCCGTCTGGCAGTCGATCCAACGCCGTTGTGAAAAAGGGTTGTGTCGACGCTACCCCTTCACGTGAATCGGTGATGGTCAGTGACGTAAACTCGAGATGCTGCTCCCAACGGATGCGCAGATCGCCCGCTGTGTAGATATTACACGCCTGATCCACTCCGTCGTGTTCGATGTTGAGGGTATCTAGCAAGCGCTGGATGTGCTGACTCTGAATGGCACGCTCCTGTTGGTTTGCCAGCACCGCAATGTGGGTAATACTGGCATCCCCTGAAATGCGCTGGAACGGGCGCGAGTGCAGCTCGTCATAGAGCCAATCACGGTCTTCATGCCATTCCAATCCGTGTTGCTGCTGTGCGACAACCATCAGAGACTCCTTACTCTATATCCAGATTAGCCCGCATCAGGGGCTGATCGCTCAAATCAAAACTCATCAGTTGTAAATCGATGTCAAACCAACTCTTAAAGAGATCAAGCGAGAGCGGTTTGGGCCAAAAATCCTGAAACTCATCCCAGGCAGAGAGTTCGTTCTCAAAGATCGTCAACCAGTGCTGTTCAATCTCTGAGGTGAAATCCTCATCAGAATCGACCTCATCAAAGAGGTAGAGGTTGGCTTCACTGCGCAGCTCCTCTAGTGAAGGAACCGGCTCTTCTGAGCCCGCCAAAAGCCACTCATGAAAAGGAGCCTTGGGTTTAATGCTAATACCCGAGCGGTTGATCAAACGCATAGACTCTCCAATACATAGATTTACTTATAACCATATAACCTGACTATACCGCAGTTGCACAAAGGGAGCACTAGTAGATTTCGCTGAGTGGAAAAGGAACAATAAAAAAGGGGTCTGACCTGGGCCAGTCCCCTTTTCGGGCAATCGATCGCCTCATCTTCGATAAGGTTCCGACACTTAAGTTGTTGGAGCGATCTTAAGAGGCCTCGATTAATACCTGTTGGAGCGGTCTCATTGAGGCCGCGACGCTATTTGTTAAAGCTCCGCCGCTTCCTCTTCTGCCATTACCTTGTAAGGGTGATCAGACGCCAATAGCGCTTTACCAAGATCCGTTGGGAACTCGACATCAATGTCGACCACACGACCGTCACGACAGACGTTAATGATAGTATCCATGCAAGTACTGAGCAGAGAGTACTTCTCATCCGGCGCAGCAATAATGGTTTGGAGACCCAAATCACTCATGAAGCCAAGCGAGGTAACGGTGTTCTCTGAATCCAGCTTGTTGAACGCCTCATCGAATACCGACAGGCTGAAGCCACCCACAGGCTTACCATCACTACCCTCTTTTAGGCGGTAGGTCGCACCCAAGGCGGCCGCCATCGCGACGTAGAACGGTACCTGGTGCTCACCACCGGAACCGGTCTTGATACGCTGCGACAGGGTTGTCTTACGATTGCCGTCAAGATCTTTAACCACCAACTCGAAGTTGTAGAAGTTACGGTAGTCCTGAAGCAGACTGCTCTCGCCTTCATCTTTAAGTACTTCGTGAATTCGTTCTAGAGCATCCTTGTGCTGCGCATTGTCATCAAACTTCATATCAAACAACGAGCCCACATTGGCAGAATCGAGCTGCGTATAGGCCTCAACCAACTCAAGAATGTCTTTCAACTCAGGGTTAGGTGACATCTCAAAGCTGTACATCTCTTTATGGAAAGGACGGTTCTTCAAGTGCGAGTTTAGCTCACGGATCAGATCACGAATCTTATTGATCTGGTCATTCAGATGGGCCACGAAGTCAGAACGGAAAGCAGACTCAGCCTCTAGACGAGCTCGCTCGGCCTTCTCTGTGTACTCTGCCAATTCAGATTCACGGAGTGCCTCAACGGTCTCGTTAACGTAACCCTCGAGATCTTCATGACTGGAGTCTGGTCCAACCTTATCCAACTCATGGTGAGTCAAACCGCCACCGTGGTGACGCGCTTTATACTGTGCAACGGCATCACGGACACCGTTCTTTTTCTTCTCATGCAGAGCCAGTTCAGACTGAGCTTTCTTGGCCGCTTCGAAGATGATGCGTTCCAACTCACCATCACAGCTCTCATCGAGGTAGTCGCGTTTCTCCTGCGCAGACTGAGCGTCGAACTCATTCTTCGCTTCACAGGCTGCACGCGCTTCAGCATGCTCTGTTAGATCGGTCTCTAGCACCTCTAGCTGAGCAGTATCACGGATCAGGCCTGTACGGGCTTTTTGCAGCTTATCCATCAACGCAGCTTGAGTGGACTCGGTCTCTTTCTGCTTAGCCGCCAGATCGGCAATGCGCTGCTGAATACCGGTATCGTCATGGTTACGGAGATCGACAATAGTCTGCTGGTACCCTTCAATCTGATGCGTCAGTTTCTTACGCTGTTCTGTCAAATCAAACAGAGGCTCGTTCACTTGAGACAGACCGCCATCAAGGCTTATTAACGCGTCGCGCAGTTTCTCTAGCGATTCGTGCTGACGACCCAGCAACGTGAACTCGTTGACCAGCTGATCGACCTGCTTACCCTGCAGTTCAAGTTGATCACCACGACGACGAATACCCATGATCGGTGTCAGTTCATTAATCGATGTGGTTGAACCCTCAGTCTGCAACATGCAGTCATAGGTCAACGCACGCTCCTGTTTCAAAAGCTCCGCTTCCGTCTCAACCGCCATGACACCGCCCAGTGCGCGATTCATAAATGCGCGGGCATCGTCAGAGTCAGACTCGATAAACTGAGCCAGAGAACCTGGCTTAGTGCGGTGTAACCAGTCACCCGATTTAGTGGTGTTGATGATACGACAGCCTTTCAGGTGACGCCCTTTACGGCGGTAGAGTGTAATCGCCTCTTTGACACGATCAGGATCGACGACCAATGCTTCGCGGCGAGCACCTAAGAAGGACTCAATTGCAATGCGCCACTTGTCATCGGTAATATCAACCAACTCACAAATGGGTGTTGAGTCGATACCGTACTCACTCAACAGCTCCATCAATTCAGCCGTGTTACGACGAACGGGGGCGCGCCCCTGCTGAAGCTGTTCTACGGCACTCTTCTGGTTCTGTATCTGAGCGCGCAGTTCAGAAATACGGATAACTGACTCTTCATAACGACGCGACACTTTACGACGAACGTTCTCAATCGACTTACGCATTGCGTTTAGCGTGTTATCGACGCTGACAGGATCTGAAGGCCAAGCGTCTGCCATTAGGTTTTCACCCGAGCGCCAGATCTCTGATGCTTGATCCACCAGTGCTGCAAACTCTTCAGGCAAGAACTCACGATTCTGATTAAAGCTCACCGCTGTGCGCATCAGCGAGTAGGCCTTCTGAATGCGCTCTTCGATGACATTGAGTTCGTGTTGACCAACGCGTATAGAAGATTCCATCGCGTTAATCTGATGCGCAGCATCGGTGTTGTTTAGCGCTGCACGTGCGTTGGCAAGATCCTGCATAACCTGATTGAGATCAGCACCAATATTGGTTAGCTCTCGCTCAACTTCCGCCTCTTGCTCTTGCCACTTCTCTAGACGCTCTTCAGCCTCCTCTTTACGAAGGTCGGCGCTTTCAAAACGTGACTCGTGAACAACCCACTCGTACTCGACGGCGTTTTTGATGTTACGACTGATACCCTGGCAGAGCTCTTGTACTTTAACCAGTTCATCAATACGGTTAGCCACATCACGCGTCTTCTCCTCCATCGCTCGATACTCATCCAGCGATTTACGGAAGGCTCCGACATGCACTACGTTCTCATCCAAGACAAACTCGCGAACGAATCGAGTCGGACTATCAATGGGTACAAATTTAAGAGCGTTTTTGAAGTTCTTGATGAATTTGTCATCGTCATTCGGCATCGCTGGATCGTGACTCAAGTGGGTCACAACCTCACGAATGTAGCGGCTTGCACGCTTCTCTAGCGTCATATCCGGACACTGTTTAAGCAGGCTTTCACGAACTTCATTCCAAGGACGCGGCATACGACCACCGCCCTCTTTTCGACTAAAGTCATCCAGCGAAACAGAGAAGTTAGGCAGAATAAAGCGACCCAAAACCTCTTCATCTGGGCTGGCGGTTGATGCACTGATCGCAACACCAATACAGCTCTCTTGTGCCGTCTCAGTATCAAAGAAGCTCATCGCCAGATAGCTGATAGAATCTTCACGGGCACTGTTGCTTTTACCACCATCATCCATAAAACCGAGACAGTAGGTGCGCAGTGAACGCTCAGACTTTTCACCCGCCGAGGCGTTAAAACTTAAGTGGCGCTTATGGCCACCCATCAAAATGGTCTGCATGGCGTCCAGTAGTGACGATTTACCTGAGCCGTTAGGACCTACAATCGCGACATTACCTTTGATCGGGATCTCTTGAGCACCCAATACATACCAGTTAACTAGAACGATGCGATTAAGCTGTTTCATCGTCAGACTCCTCTACTGCACCCTTCTCTTCTGACTCCACTGACTCATCAGCTGGCTCACTCACCTCTTCGATCGACTCCTCTGGAGTGTCAGCAATATCATCCATCAAGGCCGCATCAGCGCTTTCGATGTCACAGAGCGCCTCAAGCTGTCGGATGTAATCTTCGACCACCACTTGACGAATGGTGGGGTAGATGCCGATTGGAATGTTTTTAGGGTCGGTCTCATTCGCCTTGCCGCGTTCAATCAAACCGTGACGTGAGAAGAGCGACAGGATCTCTTTTAGACGCGTCTCATTAGGGATCTCTTTACCGGTTAAACTCTCGTAAGTGCTCAACAGATCATCAGACGTGGTGTACGCCTTACCGCTCTCTACTTCGAAATTTTCCAGTTTCTGTTCATACATTTGACGCATACAGAGCATCAACAGAGACTCATCGAGCTTCAATCGCATGACTCGCTCTTCACCCTGGGGTAGCACACCCAAATAGGCTTCATCAGGTTGATAGACCAGAGACCAACCCAGTGCCGCGAACAGGTTACGGAAGTACTCCATATTCTGCGAAATAAGGAAATAAGTATCACGCTGTGCAGGGCGATCCGCATAGAGGAACTGGTTTGTCAGTAGTGAGTTTGCAGCGCGAACGAAATCGGCTTCTGTACTCTTTTCATTGCGCGTCAGCGCTTTTTGTAAATCACCAAGCATCAGGCGTTGTTCCTGTGTATTTTGAAACCACGGCACTCCACCATATCGGCAACGCGCACGTACTCTTCATCAAATTCTATTTGGTAGCGTTCAGCTGTCTTACGCGCTTTCTTACCTAACGAATTTAGGTGTCGCACATAGCTGAAGCAGATGTAATCTTCGATTGAATCAATGGTAAATTCAGACGCCGAGACCAGGGTTTCACCATTTAAAAAGTGACGATCTAGGTAGGCCTCAATTCGATCCACTTTCACCTCACGGCGTGCCTTCCACTCTTTGAAGAGCTGACGCATGTAAAGAACCTTAGGATCGATCTGCTGTTGGGTAATGACTCTAGGCGCTGTCTCAACACGTCGACGCACTGGCGAGCGAATGGACGAAGGCGAGATAAAGCCATACTGATCAAGCGACTGAACCGGTGGTATCTCCCGACCATCTTTCTCCGCCAATTTGGCAATGACACGCGACAGTCGAGCCGCCATACCCGGCGTTGTCTTGTCCATGTAACGAACTGTGTCGGCTACCCGTTTCTCTAGCTGGTAACGGAAATCATCAATGATCGCCAGACGCTGGTCGACCGACTCGAAGATCCGGATGATGCGATTGATGTGCTGGTGCACCATCGCTTCCGCAGTTTCAGATTCGATTTCATACTGCATCTGATAGTGCTCAGTCAGCATCTCTACCTTCAGCGTATCGAACTGAAGATCACGCAATAAAGAGAGAATTTGACGTCTAAAACGGAAGGGGTTGTTCTTTGTTTTCAACGTCTTATAGTCAGAAACAAGAATGTGCTCAACGAAACGATCAAAGAAGCCACGGACAATCTCTTGCGGGTTATGCGACTCAGCCAATGATATTTTAAGTTCGCGCAGACCCAACATCATATCGGTCAGGTGTGCACTGAACTCGGCTGCTGTGTCTGCCGCTTCCGATAGGGTAATACCACGACCCACCGGATCATTGATGGCCGATTCCAGAGACGACAGCACGTTAAGAACGGTGCCACCGTAACTGCGTTTTTCCAAACGCGCGATCGAAACCAGGTTACGCAACAGGTAACTGACCGAAGGAGAGAGCAACACATAGGTGCGATAGATCTTCTGCTCTTCCTCTAACCAGCCCGTTTGCACTAGGCGTCGGTAGATACGGTTTGTGTAATCTGCGCTAGAGGTAGGCAGCTCCGCCTCCTCTTCAGACTCAGCCACCCAGCGACGAACACCAAGCTTAACAACGGCATTTTCGATGGTTGAACGGACTAAATCTTTGGCAATAAAGGGGTCTATAAGATCTTCATCAAAGAAGAGATCGGCCAATTCAAGAAGAACAGACTGGTAAACCTGTCTATTCTGCCCAGAGAGCGGCGCAAATATATCGTCTGGTAGCTTATTGAAAAGCACTAAAAATCCACCATTTGAGGGCTGCCCATTCAATAGGCAGCAAATCGAATAACCATCGATTCTAACAAAAAAAGGAGTGCTGTATAGGCCTCTTAGATGAGACTTTGGCGTAAAAGAAAAATCTTTAACCCTTGAGTCAAAAAACAGCCCTCAACCACCCTGCCACAAGAACTGTTTTACCTAACATGAAAGCTTGTTATTATCTGCTTTAAAGCGGGCCAACATGGCCCATCAGTACCGCAGAGTGACCTATCTCACCGAAGCGGATTCGTTTCACCACCTTAAAGGCGTTGTGGATGAAATTTCGTTTCCCTGTCGTCATCATTGACGAAGATTTCCGTTCTGAAAACATCTCTGGCTCAGGCATTCGTGACCTTGCAGCCGCTATTGAAAAAGAGGGTATGGAGGTTGTCGGCTTAACCAGCTACGGCGATCTTACAGCATTTGCTCAACAGGCGAGCCGCGCCAGCTGCTTCATCATCTCTGTCGATGATGAGGAGTTTGATTCGGGTGAAACGGATGATCTGTCCGACGAAGTACTGAATAACATCCGCGACTTTATTAGCGAAGTTCGCAAGCGTAATAACGAGATCCCAATCTTCTTGTACGGTGAAACTCGTACCTCTCGTCATGTGACGAATGATATTTTGCGTGAGCTTCACGGCTTCATCCATATGTTCGAAGACACTGCCGAGTTCGTTGCACGCCACATTATTCGTGAAGCGAAAAAGTACCTCGAATCACTAGCACCGCCCTTCTTCAATGCGTTGATGAACTACGCAAGCGACTCTTCATACTCTTGGCACTGCCCAGGACACTCGGGCGGTGTTGCCTTTTTGAAAAGTCCGGTTGGGCAGATGTTCCACCAATTCTTCGGGGAGAACATGCTGCGTGCCGATGTCTGTAATGCGGTTGAAGAGCTTGGACAGCTTCTGGACCACACAGGCCCTGTTTCAGATTCAGAGCAGAGTGCTGCGCGCATATTTGGCGCTGATCATCTCTTCTTTGTCACTAACGGTACCTCGACGTCGAACAAAGTAGTCTGGCATTCAACCGTTGCCCCTGGCGATATTGTGGTAGTGGATCGTAACTGTCATAAATCGATTCTGCATTCGATCATCATGTGTGGTGCGATACCGGTCTTCCTAATGCCAACTCGTAACCACTACGGCATTATCGGACCGATTCCAAAGAGTGAGTTTGATCCCGAGACGATTCGTCGCAAGATCGAAGAGAACCCCTTTGCTCGTGAAGCACTGAACAAAAAACCTCGCGTACTGACACTGACGCAATCGACCTATGATGGCATTCTCTACAACGTAGAGACGATCAAAGCGATGCTGGGCGACACCATTGATACGCTGCACTTTGACGAAGCTTGGCTGCCTCACGCAGCATTCCACAAGTTTTACAACCACATGCACGCGATTGGCGGCACAGAGAGCCGTGAACGCTCTGACGACACCCTGGTGTTTGCAACACAGTCAACGCACAAACTGTTGGCAGGTTTGTCACAGGCCTCTCAGATCCTAGTACAGGACGCTAAGAACCGTAAGCTGGATACCTTCCGATTCAACGAGTCCTACCTGATGCACTCATCGACCAGCCCTCAGTATGCGATCATCGCCTCTTGTGATGTTGCCGCTGCGATGATGGAGCCTCCCGGTGGTACAGCACTGGTCGAGGAGTCCTTGTATGAAGCGATCGACTTCCGTCGCGCCATGGTTAAGGTTGAAAAAGAGTTTGGTGAGAACGACTGGTGGTTCAAGGTTTGGGGGCCTCAGAAGTGGGATGATGAAGGTCTTGGCGATCGTGATGCTTGGGTCATCCATGAAGAAGACACTTGGCACGGCTTTGGCAAGATTGAGTCTGGCTTTAACATGCTCGACCCAATTAAGGCGACCATTATCACACCGGGATTGAACATCCATGGTGAGTTTGATGAGCACGGCATTCCCGCGGCGATTGTGAGCAAATACCTTGCAGAGCACGGCATTATCATTGAAAAAACGGGACTCTACTCATTCTTCATCATGTTCACCATCGGCATCACTAAGGGCCGCTGGAACTCCATGGTGACTGAACTTCAGCAGTTCAAAGATGACTTTGATAACAACCTACCCATGTGGCGGGTTATGCCTGAATTTGTCGCACAGCACCCTGAATATCAGCGCATTGGTCTGCGTGATCTTTGTCACTCACTGCACGACATCTACCGCAAGTACAATGTCGCAAAAATCACGACAGAGATGTACCTCTCTAAGATTGAGCCTGCTATGACACCGGCAGATGCCTGGTCGAAGATGGCGCACCGTGAAGTTGAACGTGTCTCAATCGATGAACTAGAGGGTCGAACCACCGCCATGCTCGTGACACCTTACCCACCGGGCATACCACTGCTTATACCGGGTGAGCGCTTTAACTCAACCATCGTTGACTACTTGAAGTTTGTTCGCGAATTTAACGCCCAGTTCCCTGGCTTCGAAACAGACTGTCACGGACTAGTGCGAGAGAACATAAACGGCGTCGACCACTACTACATCGATGTCGTAAAAGACTGATTCAACAAGACGAGATAACGGCACCTTCGGGTGCCGAATTTTTATGAAAATAGAGTTCGAAAAATCCATCACCACTGAACAAGCCGGCAGCAATGTCACCGACTTTCTGGCGCAAGAGACCGCAATCTCCAAACAGAAAATTAAGGACGCACTGAGTAAAGGTGCCTGCTGGCTGAAGCGTGGCCAAAAAGGTCGTAAGCGCCTGCGTAAGGCCAAGGAGATTCTGCAAAAAAACGATCGGATCTCTCTCTTTTACGATTCTGAACTCTTAGGCCGTAAACCAGAAGGCGCGCAATGTTTGGTGGATGCTCAAGGTTACTCTGTCTGGTTCAAACCAGCCGGTATGGTTGCACAGGGAAATGACTGGTGTGATCACCTTGCCATTACTCGTTTAGCCGAGCAAACACTTGAACCGAAACGCGCTTCGTTTTTAATACACCGTTTGGATCGTGAAACGGCAGGTCTGATCGTGATCGCTCATAAACAGGGTGTTGCAGGCGCCATCTCGCGCGAATTCCAAAACCGTAAGGTTGAAAAATTTTACCGCTGTCTTGTCTCAGGGCAGGCACCCGAGTCCGGTGAAATCATCAATAAACTGGATGGCAAACCGGCCCATACCAAATTCACCCGACTGCACTACAACTCCGATCGTGACTATTCGGATCTCTATGTAGAGATACTGACCGGGCGAACACACCAGATCCGACGTCATCTCAATCAGATCGACCACCCTGTTATGGGTGATCCACGCTACGGAAGTGACAACAAAAACCTAGCAGGCATGCAGTTATTTGCTGTCAAATTGGCATTCAACTGCCCTATTCAACGCCGCAAAGTCACGTTTGAACTCTCCAACGAGTTTTTGAAACAGCACAGCAACTCGGAGTTGTCTGACGCAACGCCTTAACAAAATTGCCAAGACAGTTGGGTGTAGCATCAAGGGCAGATGACAGGCTAAAGCCAGTCACTGGTTTAGCGACTTGGCTTCGGAGCTGCGGTGACTGGCTTTCAGCCTGTCATCCGCCAGACCAGCCACTCAATAGATATCGCCAACCACTGCGCAAAGCCTTACAATACTCGGCTGACCTATTTGGATGGAATCATGTTCGACAAAAAGACCAAAGCCCAGATCCGCGCCGAGCTTGAACAGCAAGTTCAGGATTTTCTGCGCTCTGGTGGCGAGGTTAAAGAGATTCCTCAGGGTCAGAGTGGAGTTCCGCACGGAGGACTGATACGCCCCGTCTTTAATGACGGCAAACCGCGCGAGTCGAGAACCCCCTGCGAGGGTGTGTTGCAGACCATCGATGCAAGACGCCTAATCAAAGAGCGCCCTAAATTAGCTAGAAAACTGAGTAAACCTAAACGCAAAGTCATTTACGACGATTTCGGAGAGCCTATCCGAGAAGTTTGGGAGTAAGAAACCTGCGAACAAGTCCCGCAGAGAAGATGCGAAACTTATTCGCAGATTCCCTAGGTCAGCGATTCATTAAATCCAGTGTGAATCTGAGTCGCTCCACCGCACTCTCCATCTCCAGTGCTTGCTGCAAATAGTGAGCATCAAATCGAATTAATCCAAACAGCTCAAAACTGAACGCTTGTGGCGATTTTGTTAACCACTCCTCTTGATTGAGAATGTCTCTCAATTTATTGGCCGCTCGGCTATCACCTTGCACCATTGCCAGTACACGATGGCGCACCTTATCAACCAGCTCAATCGCTTCTGATAACTCATCTTCAGTCATCTCACGATCAGCCATTGGTTGACACTCATACACCGAGTAGGGAATCTGCTGCAGTGATTGACCCAAACGGTATCGCTGATCGATATGGACATCCACCACTAGACGCCCATCATCTAACTGCTTAATCAGCTCGCACTGACCAGCACTAAACACTGTGTAGGGTCGATAGGTTGCCTGGTTTGTCTGCAACGCCTCTTTCAGAGGCAATCCCGATTTGGCAGGACTGATCTCTTTTTGTGTGTGACAAATCGCTACCGGCATACCTGTCTCCAAACAGTGATTGATCATCTGTCGGTAACGAGGTTCAAATACATGCAACGGAAACACGGTGCCAGGAAAGGTGACACAGTCGGGAATGGGAAAAATGGCGATTTGAGTCACGCAGCCTCCTTAAAGTAGTTAAAGAGATTACGCAACTCAATTAGGGTCGGACTACTTAAACTCGGTGACCGACTTTAAGGGCCAGTTCGGCCGTACGGTTCGCGTAGCCCCACTCATTGTCATACCAGAGGTAGAGTTTCACATGAGTGTCGTTAACCACCATGGTCGAGAGCGCATCGACGACACTTGAACGAGGATCCGTCTTGTAATCGATCGAAACCAGTGGACGCTCTTCATAGCCCAAAATGCCTGCTAAATAGCTCTCTGATGCGGATTTAAGCAAATGATTAACCTCTTCAACACTGGTCGCTCTGTTGACCTCAAAGACACAGTCTGTAATCGATGCATTGGTTAGAGGTACACGTATCGCGTGGCCGTTCAACTTACCTTTTAGGTCTGGGAATATATGCGTAATTGCCGTCGCCGAACCGGTTGTGGTGGGAATCAAACTGGTACCACAAGAGCGAGCACGACGCAGATCTTTGTGCGGAGCATCAATAATAGTCTGGGTATTGGTAATATCATGAATGGTCGTCATAGAACCGTGTTTAATACCTAAATTCTCATGAATTACCTTCACCGCAGGTGCTAGACAGTTGGTAGTACAAGAGGCGGCTGTCACAATTCGATGCTGCTCAGGGTCAAATAGGTCATCATTCACCCCCATGACACAGTCCAGCACACCCTCTTGCTTGACCGGCGCAGTGACGACGACACGCTTAACCCCTTGATCAAGGTAGGGCTGGAGTGCCTCTTTTGATTTGAACTTCCCTGACGCCTCTATGACCAGGTCACAGCCACTCCAGTTGGTCTCATCAATGGTCTTGTGCGAGCTAACGGCAATGAACTGATCTGCCACCTGCATGCCACCATCAACGGGAAGTGCCTCTCTGCTCCAACGTCCATGAACGGAATCGAAATTCATAAGGTGAGCCAAGGTTGCCGCATCCCCAGCGGGATCATTGATCTGAACAATCTCCACATCCGCACTATCAAACAGTACACGAGCTGTCAGACGGCCCATTCGACCAAACCCATTGATACCAACGCGCATAAAATACTCCTTCATAAGATGACAGAATTATTTCAGCGTTTTGTTACAAATTGAAGACAAATGAATCTTTTGACACATATCAATGCGGCTATATTAGAAAGGCGTAATCTACAGTTAACCAAACAAACAGAAGGAGCAAGCAAATGGCTGCTATTTCAAAAGATCACACACCGGCAACTGTATGGGCACTGGATCTAGTCTTTCTACTGATCGCGATTTCACCCGCCCTAATTTTTGTAGGCTCACTGATCGCAGGTTAATGGTCGATAAGGGTTAACTGCCCATAGGATAAAAGGTCAGCGGATGCTGGCCTTTTTTGTGGAAAAAAAAAGCACCCACTGCGGGTGCTGAATTGTGCTGCTAATAATAGGAATCGAACTAGACAGCCAAGGGACAATCACAAATTAAAACTAGCATCTAAATAGAGCCTCTGCGACCGCAACTGTGCTGACTGTCCCTATTGTCTTAATACCGTTTTTCATAAGAACCTGACTTCACATCATGCAAACGCTTATAGACTGTTAGCAGAGAGTGATGAGTGTTTAGGTTAGAGAGTGTCTCATCAAGCCCGGACAGAGCATCGAACAGCTTCTCTCCAGCAATATTAGCCAGAGCTTCTTGGTATAGCGCTTCACCATAGAGCGCAACCAATGGGCGTTCATACTGTTCTCGTTCACGATTGGAATCTATCTCTAATCGTATCAATTCAGAAAGACAGCGGTGCAATTTAATCTCATCGTCTGTTAGGTGACCAAAGTTTAACATCCAGTCAACTTGCTCTAGGGCTAACTCTAACTCGCCAGACTTAAGCGCGAGCTTGAACTTAATATCCCCAATGCGAACACGATCCCAGGGCGAATCAGAGTCCGTTGCGACCCCTAACAGCTTAGCAAGACGCTGTTGATCATCAAATCCACCCTGCTCTAACTCTTCCAACAGATCCAACGCCATCTCCTGATCAAGTTGAGCGGGCGATAACAGTCGTGATCGCAGAGGCGCAGCTAGATTGTTGTTTCGCCAAATTAACTCATCAACAGGATAGATCTCTGACATCCCTGGGACCAAAATCCTGCAACAATCGAGCCCAAGGTGTTGATAGTCAGCAATATAGATCTGTAAATCTACGCCATGAATGATTCGACAGAGCTCGTCAAACTCATCCTCAGAACTTCCCTCTATATTCCACTCGGTAAAGGGGTAATCAGGCTCATCGGCGAACATATCCCATGCGACAACCCCACTGGAGTCGATAAAGTGCGTCTCCAAGTTTTGAGGCTCTGCCGCCTCATCAATATCAAAGGTTGGGTGCGGGAAATCGTTCAGAGAGTCCAAAGCCCTACCCTGCAACAACTCAGTGACGGTTCGCTCCAGTGCAACTTCAAACTTAGGGTGAGCACCAAATGAAGCGAAACAGCCACCATCATTGCGATTAAAGAGCGTGACATTTACCAGAGGGTATTTTCCCCCAAGAGAGGCGTCACGCACATCAACCAAAAATCCTTGAACACGCAGTGCTTTGATGGATGCTTCGATGCGAGGATATTGTGCAATCACCTTAGCCGGAATGCGCGGCAGTGTAATACCGCTGGAGATAATGGTGTTCTTTATATGACGCTCAAAAATCTCAGACAGCGCTTGAACGCGCGCTTCAAAGAGATTATTGCCGGCAGCCATACCATTGGAGACATAGAGATTCTCCAACACATTGACTGGAAACCAGACTGTCTGTTTATCCGACTGACGAACAAAGGGTAAAGCGCACACACCCCTATCAGCTCGACCCGAGTTTAGGTCTACCAACATATCGGCACTGAGCTCCTCATCAGGGTCGTAGTGATTTCGGCTGTTTTGATCCAGCAGGCCTTCTGGCCACTGACCGGCAGAGGCTGGGAACCAGCGCTCATTGGGATAGTGAACAAACTCACGATCGGAAATGTCTTGACCGAAAAAGTAATCGGCAAAAAAGTAATTAGTACTCAATCGTTCATAGAACTCGCCCAGCGCACTGGCAAGACAAGCTTCAGGAGTAGACCCTTTACCGTTAGTAAATAATAGTGGGCAGTGACGATCACGAATATGCAGTGACCAGACGTGAGGCACAGGATTGAGCCAACTCACCTCCTCTATGTCAAAACCAAGATCCTTCAGCCCCTGACTCATGCGCTCGATCGACTCTTCAAGCGGGGCATCTTTTCCTGGAATTCTGGTCATTTTTTGTACTCTTTGTGGACTAACAGAGGTGTCAGCTAACTTATTATTTATTCGAAAGATTATACCTCAAGAAATAGTAGGAAAAAGTTCAAATGAGCGCTTGACGAAGGTCCGCCCCGTAATTAGTATATGCGCCCTCAGTTGAGCAAACAGTTCCTCGATAGCTCAGTTGGTAGAGCAGTAGACTGTTAATCTATTGGTCGCTGGTTCGAGTCCAGCTCGAGGAGCCAACTTTACTCAACAAGAGAAAAAGTCGGAGTATAGCGCAGCCTGGTAGCGCATCTGCTTTGGGAGCAGAGGGTCGTAGGTTCGAATCCTACTACTCCGACCACTTTTTCTCACTCCTCGTCGGAGTATAGCGCAGCCTGGTAGCGCATCTGCTTTGGGAGCAGAGGGTCGTAGGTTCGAATCCTACTACTCCGACCATCTCTTTGTGCCGGTATAGCTCAGTTGGTAGAGCAACTGACTTGTAATCAGTAGGTCCCGAGTTCGACTCTTGGTGCCGGCACCATTTACTACCTCTTATCACCGTTCATTTTTTCTTTAAGCACTCTGCGAACATAGCCACTTTTATAGGCATTTTTAAGGTATAGTGCTCGCATGAATATTAAGCTCATTACCTTATCCCTTGCAGCCCTGACTCTTCAAGGCTGTGTACTTACTAAAGTCGTGACGGTACCTATGCGCGTTGGTGGGGCAATCATCTCTGTTGT
The DNA here is from genome assembly GCF_013283315.1 of Marinobacterium sp. xm-g-59. NCBI lineage: Bacteria > Pseudomonadati > Pseudomonadota > Gammaproteobacteria > Oceanospirillales > Oceanospirillaceae > Marinobacterium > Marinobacterium sp. xm-g-59. The sequence continues at coordinate 83,589 of NZ_WBYR01000008.1, forward strand.
ACCCGTGGTCGGTGACCCAATTGACGAGTCAATCGACACCGTGGCGGATGGAATTGACAAAATCCCGATTTAAAATTGCTCTAAATCAGACAAAGATGTTCTTTTTCTGACACCCTACTAAACACTCTCTAAAGTACAGGCATTAGACCCAATCTGGAGAGTGTTATGCTACCTGCCGTAAACAATATTCTTTACGCATCAGACATTAATGATGGCTCACGCCCTGCGTTTCGACACGCTGTTAAACTCGCCGAGCTGTACGATGCCAAACTCACCTACTTGCACGCCGTAGAGAAGATCAGTGACGGCGCAGCTGCTGTTCTACAAAATGTCATCGATCGTGATGAGCTTAATGAGTTAGAGAGAAGTGGCTCTGCCCGTTTGATGGAAAAAGTGGAACAACGCATCAAAGCGTTTTGCGAGGACGAGGTTCCAGAAGGGTCCATTAATCCGAGCGACATTGCCACCTGCGTCGATCAAGGCACACCTTGGCAAGTCATCATCGATACAGCTGACAAGATCAATGCGGATATGATTGTCATGGGTGTTCGGACCCATGCGACCCTTCAGCACATGTTACTGGGCTCAACGTCACGCAAAGTCATGAGCCACAGTGTAATACCCGTGTTGATCGTCCCTTTAAGCTAATAGTTAGCGATTAAACAGACGCTGCTCAAACTGATGATTGAGTTGAGCGTCTGTCTCTTTGAGATCGGTTACAACACTGAATCGAGTCACTTCACCATGCGTGAACGGAAAGTTAGCGGTGTACATGATGCGCATCCCTTCATAAAACTCACGCATCTCCAATACCACGTCTCCTGTTGATCCTGACACTCTTACCTTTGGATCCTCAAATTGATAAGAACCGAAGGTCACAGGATCAACGCAAGTGATCGTCAAGTAGCCCAATGAGGGCTTACGTTCGAATCCATATAGATCTGCCACATGTTCGGAAAGCTCTTCACTCGCAGAAACATAGGTTTTAACCTTACAATCTTCTGCCCACACACCGATTGAAACTAAGGCTAAAGAGCCAGCAAATAGTGAAGCTGTGACCTGTTTTTTCATAACAATCCTTACTAGCGACCTAAACTGTAAAATTCATCATTAGGGCGCAAACTCATGACATTGGCCATGCGATTAGAGAAGCCAAACAACCCTGTGATTGACGTGATATCCCAAATATCATCATCACTGAACCCCTGAGCATGCAGCCTATCAAAGTCTGCCTCACCGACCTCATTAGCTGATTGAGCGACCTTCATGGCAAAGTCCAACATAGCGCGCTGGCGGTCAGTAATGTCTGCTTTACGGTAGTTAGCGACTATCTGATCGGCAATCAATGGATTTTTCGCACGTATTCTCAAAATTGCGCCGTGCGCAACAACACAGTATTGGCACTGATTAAGACTACTAGTGGCTACCACAATCATCTCACGCTCAGCCTTTGTCAGCCCCGATTCCCGCTCCATAAGCGCATCGTGATAAGCAATGAACGCACGGAACTCGTCTGGCCTCCTAGCCAATGCCAGAAAAACATTAGGAACAAAACCGGACTTTTCCTGAACCGTTAAAATAAGATCACGGATATCCTCAGGTAGATCCTTTATATCAGGGGTACTAAAAACACTAATCTGATTACTCATTAGAAGAGACTCATATTCTAAATTTTTACTATTTATACCAGAAACATGATCTGTGCTGTATTGAACTGATTCAATCAGTGCTAGGATAAATCTATAGGATAAAGTAGATAGAACAATGACAGATGACACCCGAAAGCCAAGAATACTTATAGTTGAAGACGATGAATTTTCTCAAGATTTCATCAGTGGAGCCCTAGATACACTGGCTGAAGTGAGTATCGCAAACAGTGGCGAACAGGCGCTTCAAAAATTGAGTGACACCGGTCAATTGCCAGATTTAGTGGTTGTCGACATTGTCATGTATGCAATGAACGGTATCGAGATTACCCGTTATATTCGCCATGATTTGAGTGAATATAAAATACCTGTCTTTGTTCTGTCTTCACACGCTGATGCAGCAATGGAGAGAATTACCTACAGTGCTGGTGCTACCGTGGTGTGTAAGAAAGGACTATCATCACAAGCTTTGTTACAGCGCATTCGCGGGCTTCTGGATATTTCATTTAATCCCCACTCTTAAGAAACATTGCGTACACAGGTATATTGGACCGTCAATAACTACTAAAAATCTTATTCCAACCGCACTACTCATTGCACTATGGGTGGTTCGTTAACGGATTAGGATTGGCGTTTCTGCATCGCCATAAAGTGCTCTATCCCTTTGATTTGATCTTCAGCGTGGTGGTTTACATACAAGACGGTCGTCTCGTTACCCTCACAGATCTTCTCAATCAGAGCCAATACCAACTGTCGGTTCATATCATCTAGCCCTAGACAGGGCTCATCCAGAATTAATAGCGGTGGATGTTTTACCATGGCGCGCGCAATCAACAAGAGTCGCTGATCACCGTAAGAGAGCTTGTTGAACGGCACATCGGCGCGATCCTGCATACCCAGCAGTGCAAGCCACTGATCGGCAATCATCTTCTGATTATCGGTTGATTTGGTGTACATACCAATGCTGTCAAAGAAGCCCGAGATAATGACATTTTTACAACTGATGCTGACACGATACTCCCATTGCAGTGCGGTCGACACATAACCAATAAACTGCTTAATCTGCCAGATACTCTCGCCGTTACCGCGCTGAAAACCGAACACAAAGATGTCGTTGACGTAACACTGCGGGTGATCGCCAGTAATCAATGAGAGCACACCTGTTTTACCACTGCCGTTTGGACCGCTCAGTTGCCAATGTTGGCCAGGATTTATCGTCCAGTTGAAGCCCTCAACAATTACTGCATCACTGTATTTGATCGAGATATCGGTCAGTTTGACCAGTGGATCATTCGGATTCAGTTCTGGAAGCGGGTTAGCAGGATCCGCCGGTGGAACCTCTAGATCTGTCGTTTTCAAGTGAAGCAGTTGGTATAGCTCTGCATAAGCCGATTCATCGCTGCGATCGACCTGAAACGCCAGACGGCCGGCATCATTACCCACTTTCTCCATGTAAGCGACATGCGTAATAAAATCGGGCATCTCATCGAAGCGGTTTAACACCAGTATCATCGGCGTTGTATCAATGATGCTTGCTAAATGCTTCTGCAGCATCGCAAGCGTATCAGCATCTAACCCATCAAAGGGTTCATCTAAGATCAACAGTTCAGGGTTGTTGGCCAACGCACGCACCAACATCATCTTTCGGCTCTCACCGGTCGAGAGCTTGCGGAATGCTCTATCCAACAGGGGTGACAGACCGAACTGCTCGACTAATTCAGCCGCTAATAGTTGATCTTCACAGTGTTCAAAGATCATCTCTCGAACGGGTGTTCCTTCTGAGATGACATCTAAAATATCCGCGTCGTCCTTTTTCAGCTCCTGCTTGATCAATTCAGCCTGTGCTTCGAATGAGACGAGTCCAACTCTGTTTGGGACTCCCTCTATGGATCCATTCAATGCATCACCAAACCCTGCTAACACCGCTGCAAGCGCCGACTTACCAGAACCATTGGTACCGGTGATGACCCAATGCTGATTGGGCTCAATGGTCCAATCGACCCCTTTAAGGTCAAAGCGTTCATCAAAGTTTACGTCAAGGTTTTCAATGTGAATGGATGTCGACATGGGGATTCCTAATCAACAAATAGAGTTTATAAAAAGCATAAAGCCGAGTACTCCTTGCGAGGCACTCGGCTTTGAGTCGTTTAAATTTTATCTAAAATTAAACGATCTTCTTCATGTCAGCCATGTGGCCACGAAGAACTGTACCGATCGCTTCAACTGGGTGAGCGCGTAGTGCAGCGTTAACTTCGATTAGACGAGCGTTATCTACGCCGTTGTCGTCAAGATCTAGGCCTTTACCGATAACGTCAGACTTGATGCCCTTCATGAAGTCAGCTAGTAGCGGAACACACGCGTGGTTGTATAGGTAACAGCCGTACTCTGCAGTATCAGAGATTGTTGCGTTCATTTCGTAAAGCTTCTTACGAGCGATAGTGTTTGCGATTAGTGGAGTCTCGTGAAGTGACTCGTAGTACGCAGACTCAGCGATGATACCAGCAGCCGTCATTGTTTCGAATGCAAGCTCAACACCTGCTTTGACCATAGCAACCATAAGGATGCCTTTGTCGAAGTACTCTTGCTCAGAGATCTCTACGTCGCCTGCTGGAGTCTTCTCGAAGTTAGTCTCTGCAGTCTCTGCACGCCATTTAAGAAGATTAGCGTCATCGTTCGCCCAATCCTCCATCATGACACGTGAGAAAGTGCCGTCGATGATGTCATCCTGGTGCTTGTTGTAAAGCGGACGCATGATCACTTTTAGCTCTTCAGCAAGGTCGAAACACTTGATCTTAGCTGGGTTAGATAGACGGTCTAGCATGTTGGTAACGCCGCCGTACTTAAGTGCTTCAGTGATGGTTTCCCAACCGTACTGAATCAACTTAGATGCGTAACCAGCGTCGATACCCTCTTCAACCATCTTGTCGAAACATAGGATCGAACCAGTCTGCAACATACCACAAAGGATAGTCTGTTCACCCATAAGGTCAGACTTAACTTCTGCGATGAACGATGACATTAGAACGCCCGCTTTGTGACCGCCAGTACCTACAGCGTAAGCTTTAGCCAGTGCTAGACCTTCACCCTTAGGATCGTTATCTTCGTGAACCGCGATTAGAGTTGGAACACCGAAGCCACGCACGTACTCAGCACGTACTTCTGAACCAGGACACTTAGGTGCAACCATGATAACGGTTAGGTCGTCACGGATCTGCATACCCTCTTCAACGATGTTGAAACCGTGTGAGTAAGATAGGCAAGCGCCCTCTTTCATCAGAGGCATCACCGCGTTAACAACGGCTGTGTGCTGCTTATCTGGAGTTAGGTTAAGTACGACGTCTGCAGTAGGAATAAGCTCTTCGTAAGTACCAACAGTGAAACCGTTGTCCGTTGCGTTTTTCCATGACTGACGCTTTTCAGCAATCGCTTCAGGACGCAGAGCGTAAGAGACATCTAGGCCTGAGTCGCGTAGGTTAAGACCCTGGTTAAGGCCTTGCGCACCACAACCTATTACAACCATTTTTTTGCCTTTAAGCGCTTCAACGCCATCAGCAAATTCAGACATATCCATGAAACGGCACTTTGCCAGTTCCGCTAGCTGCTCACGTAGTGGCAGTGTATTGAAGTAGTTAGCCATGCTAAACAGATCCTAATTTAATTGGGAGGTGCGTCGTTGAACGACACGGACAACTGACTAGAGTTCTAATCAAAGTGGGCAGATTATAAGCAAAACCAATAGTTTCTTAAATTGATATATTTGCAACACAACATCCCGATTTGCGCAACAATAGACAATTTAGATAGACTACCCCCATGAATTTAAAGAATCTGAAACAGTTTTTAGCATTGGCCGACACTCTGCACTTTGGACGGGCCAGTGAAGAGTGCCATGTCAGTCTATCAGCCCTCTCTCGAAACATTCGCCAACTCGAAGAGGAGCTGGGCGTAGAACTGTTCAAACGTGATAATCGGACTGTAGTTCTTACCCAAGAGGGGCAACGCTTTCTACAGTACGCCCGCGAAACTTACAGTCAGTGGAATATTATTCGCAGCGAATTGACGGACAAAACAGGACAGCTCAGCGGTGAGATCAGTATCTACTGCTCGGTAACAGCTAGTTACAGCTTCCTGTACGAATTGTTAAACCGCTTTCGCCAAGTACATCCGCATATCGAGATTAAGCTTCATACAGGGGACCCTGATCGCGCCATTGCACGTATCCAAGAGGGTATAGAGGAGATCACCATTGCCGCTCAACCCGACAACCTGAGCAAAAGCCTCTCATTTAAACCGATTACCCAATCTCCCTTAGTATTTATTGCACCGGCAGAGGCACAACCCAACTTACCCAACAGCTCACCACAAAGCGTTGAGGATTGGCAGAGCACCCCTATGATTCTCTCTGAAGCGGGTGTTGCTCGAAGTCGGGTCGACGACTGGTTAAACGAGCAAGGCATCACACCCAATATCTATGCTCAGGTTGCAGGTAACGAGGCGATCGTCAGCATGGTGAGCTTGGGGTTCGGCATTGGTGTCGTGCCCAAAATTGTTTTGGATAACAGTCCACTGGTCGAGCGAATCAGAATACTGGATGTACAACCCGCTCTAAAACCCTATGAGATCGGACTATTTACACTAACACGTAGCTTAAAAAACCCATTGATTGAAGCGTTCTGGGAGCTAAGCTAATGATGAAACTGATCGCTGTTGCATTTCTGCTTCTCACCACTCCTCTTCAAGCCGCCAGTTTCAGGGAGACCTGGCAAGCACTGTTCAGTGAACAGTATTCAGAAGCTATCGCCGGTGCTCGTGATATTCAGCTCAATGAAGACCCCAGAGGCAATTTTCTGTTTGGTTATATGTATCTGTTTGGTAAAGGGCTGGAACAAGATCCTGTTAAGGCTGAATCCTATTTCAAACGCGCCTCGGAGGCCGGCTTTAATGGTGCAACCTTTCGATTGGGAAAGATGTACCGGGAGGGACACCCTGGCGTACCGAAACAGACAGCACTGGCCTATCAGCTCATTTCACAAGCCGCTGAAAAAGGCGGACCCAACGCACAGTTCAACTTAGCGCAGATGGTCGAAAACGGGGAAGGTACCGAGATCGATTGGGAGAGAGCGTTTAAGCTATACCAAGGCGCAGCTTCCAAAAAACACGCCTTCGCGCACTGGAATCTAGGCTACTACTACCTCACTGGAAGAGTCGTTGCTAAAGACGTCAACAAAGCGTCTGAACACTTTGAGATCGCCTTCAAGGAGGGATCCGCTAAGTGGCTGTCTGTCGAGATCAATAGACGCCTGTTGGACGATATAAGTGATGAGGTGCGTAAGGTGCTAGAAGAACAACTCATCAGCTTGTCTCGAAGCCTCCGTGACTGACTTCAGTCTGTCATCGGCTCTATGAGCGTTTTCCAGACAACCCAATTAACCGGACAGCGGATGACAGGCTAAAGCCAGTCACCGGAAAACACAAAGGGCCCCCTGTTGGAGCGATTTTGAGCACAGCGAAAAGTCGCGAATTTGAGATGAGAGGATTACGAAATACACCCCTGTATTTCGCCCCTTCGGGGCCGCGCTTTGATCGCCTGCGACGTGACTGACTTCAGTCTGTCATCGGCTTTATGAGCGTTTTCCAGAGGGTCCATTTAAGCCAACAGCGGATGACAGGCTAAAGCCAGTCACCAGAAACACAAAGGGCCACCCTAACGGGTGGCCCTTAGTGTTTGTATGGTCGGAATGAGAGGATTCGAACCTCCGACCCCCTGCACCCCATATTAGTTATTCAATAATCAATATCATTTCAAAGCCATTCAAAAAAAACGCTTTAAATACCATAAATGCTGGATTTATTGCATATCAAACATTTTCATTAGACATTAGATATATCATGGCATAACATCCTATTTAACAATATATTTCTACCCAAATTTCTACCTGGATCTCTTGTGGCCGCCGAACTGATAACACTAACTGCAGCAAAGTTGAAAAATCTTAAACCCCGCCAAAAGACATATGAGATTCGTGATCAGGGAGCACCCGGTTTAAGGTTAAGAGTATATAAAACAGGTAAGATAACTTTCCGCTGGTTGGCAAAAAGCCCACAAGGTAAAAACATAGTTCATACAATAGGTACTTACCCATCGATGCAACTATCAGAAGCCAGAAGCTGCCTAGACAAACTAAAAGCTGAACATGTCCACAAACTAGAGACTGGTGAAGAAACTCACACACCTGATAAGACCATCAAGGCTTTATCAGAAGAATATCTAAAGCGCAGAATCATGAAGCAACTTCGTACTGCTGACGATGTTGTTGCATTAATAAATACGCTAATCCTTCCCGAGATTGGCAAAACAAAACTCTCTAAGCTAAGCACCGTTCAGTGCAGAGTTCTTGTAGAAAAAATTGTTGACCGAGGGCATTCAGCAAGAGCAAGAGCTGTTTTAGCTCGTTTAAAGCACATGTTGGACTTTGCTGTAAGTCGTGGAGATATGGCTATCAATCCGGCAGCACCCCTTAAGGCAGAAGCCTTGGGAATTGTCCAAAATGTCGGAAACAGAGTCCTCTCCCCTTCAGAAATTAGAGTCTTTTTCAACGTTCTGGACAACCACAAGAGACTTTCTCTTCAGGTAAAGCTCGCGTTCAAGATTTTACTACTGACGGGCGCACGGACGGGGGAGCTTTTAAAAGCACGTTGGGAAAACATCGATCTAAACAACAAGCTATGGACTATTCCAATTTCTGATCAAAAAATGAAAAAAACAGCCGAGCACCGAGCCAAACCTTTTGTGATACCTCTAACTGAAGAATTAATGAAATTATTTGCAGAAGCCAGAGCCTTATCGGCGGCCTCAACGTTCGTAATGGCAAGCACTTCAGCAACAGGTAGACTAGATGATAAAGCCCTTGGACATGCTTTAAGACGATTATTTGAACCAAACATAATTGATCCAAAGACGGGTGAAAAAGTTGCTCGTCTAGACATGCCTAAATTCACCCCGCATGACCTAAGAAGAACAATGCGAACCGAACTAGGCAAGCTCGGAATTGCGCCACATATCTCGGAGCGTTGCTTAAATCATTCTTTAGGTAAGATTCTAGAAACTTACGATCACGGCGATTACCTAGTGGAAAGGCGTGTAGCTCTGGAAAAATGGTCCAAACAACTATCAGCTTATTTAGCGGCTGAGGGTGATAATCATGAAAATACCTGAAGCAGAACGCCAAATAATTTTGGATAGACTAAATATCGAAACAGAAAGGTTCGAAAGTGGTCAGCCTGGATCTTTACGAGCGTTTAATCGAATCGTTGAGGTCGCTCTATTAGCCGGTTTTAACATCGATGAAATCGGTCGAGATAATGTCATTCAGCTACTAACTGTGACACGGAAGGAATATACGCCCAGTCAAAAAATGAAACAGTGGATTTTACTTGAACTTGGTTTCGCACACAGCTTTGCCAATAGATCAGTATTACCAGATGAGGAAATATCTCGCCGGAGAGTTATAAAAAAATGGCACAATGAGTTGCTTGCAAAAGATAACAGCAAGCTAAATAGAATAGAAATCCAGTGTAAAAATTGGGACTTTGAAACTTGTTACCAAAGGATTCTAAAGTGGAACAGGGACGGCAGGATCGCGTAGAAGATTTAATAGTTCGACTGCAGTTGTTGATTTAGATAATGGTTATTCGCTATTGCTCATAGTTCTGCTGGTTAAAGAGGGTCCTTTCAGCCCCATCTAGGGTGGGTAGATTCGAACCTTGGTGTTTGGACTCTGCAAAGTAAAAGCATCAATACGACATGTCTATTTAACAATTCGACTTCATAGATAAATTTAATAATTACAACTGATCTCAACTAAATTTTCTCACTCTCGCAACCACTTTCATCTGGTCTTTCAACCAAATTGTAGATTCGGATCTGCTTTACCAAATCAATGTTTTGATGTTGCGGTGACCCAAAATTGTAGTAACTTGTAAGAATGGAAAATCATGCCGACAAATTTTCAGAGTGGATCAAACAGCTCTCAGTAGGCAAAAGGCTGCCCGATGCAGTTTATTTGCACAAATCAGCGCTTGAGCAAGCCTCTGTAGAGTTACATCATTTATGTATGACTGTTGCTCGTGCTCTGAAAATAGAAGACTCTGCTTGGGACCTCGTAAAGTTATTCCGCAAAGAGTTTAAAATTGCCTTCCTCTCCTACCCAGACTTTTACCAACAGTCTTACCCCGCTCTAAAAAAGAGCACTCTAGTCGATCTTGCAAAGCTCAGTGACCTCTCCCCCAAAAACTAGACCATGACCTCGATGAGATTTCCATTTAACCTAAAGGGATGGAGATCTCGATATGAAGAAGCGTTACACCGAAGAACAGATCATTAAGGCGATCAAAGAGCATGA
>NZ_WBYR01000009.1:0-92898 GCF_013283315.1 Marinobacterium sp. xm-g-59
AAAAACATTACGCTAAATGAATTCACATATAGGTTGCTTGTCTTGTTAAGCTTTTGTGCTCAACCTCAACAAGCGCCCACACGCATTACCTGATTAATTGTTAAAGAGCGTGCCACCGATCTCTTGGCGGCTGCTTGAGTACTCGTCTCAAGCGAGGTGCGTATCTTACCGATATTAGACTTAGGGTCAACGTCTATTTTGGTTTTTTTTCACTTTTTTTAAAAAAAGATTAAAACTGATCATTAACTGTACAAAAGCCCCTATTTTTTGCTCATTTTTTACCCAAATTATCGCTAGTATTCAGGGATAAGCACTTTTGGACTCTTTATGTATCAGTTACCTCATTACTCCCACATTACTTCCTTTTCTAAAGTTGCCATCTTAACCAGTGGCGGAGATTCACCTGGAATGAATCCTGCTATTCGGGCATTGGTTAGAACGGCGACCTCTTTTGGTATTGAGGTGATCGGTATTCATCGTGGATATGCAGGATTGCTGAATGAGGAGTTCGAAACACTTAATTCCAAAAGTGTCAGTGGACTCTGTCATAGAGGGGGAACCTATCTAAAGAGTGCTCGCTGTCTTGAGTTTCATGAACCGGCCACACGACAACGCGCTTTCGATATTCTCTCGAAGCACGGCATCGAAGCATTAATTGTCATTGGGGGTGACGGCTCACTTTCAGGTGCCCATGCACTCTATCAAGAGTTCTCCATTCCCGTTATTGGTCTACCAGGCACCATTGATAATGATATCTATGGTACTGATGACAGTATTGGGTTTGATACCGCTGTAACGACCGCCGTCGAAGGCATCGATAAAATCAGTGATACTGCCTATTCACATGATCGTCACTTCTTAGTTGAGGTAATGGGGCGTAACTACGGCCTGCTTGCCTGTCATGTTGCCATTGCCGCCGGCGCGGAAATGGTCATTGTTCCCGAACACCAGTCTGATATTACCGATATCAGCCAACAGCTGGCACAGCGACGCAAAGAGGGCATTGGCTCCAGTGGCATTATTGTCGTCGCTGAAGCTGGAAAGAGTGGCTGGTCTAATCAACTCTCTGAAGAGATGAGACAGCTCGGTGAAGACCCTAGAGTCTGTGTCTTAGGTCATCTGCAGCGTGGTGGAAAGCCAACAGCGCATGACCGCCTGCTTGCTGCTACGCTGGGTAACTGCGCCATTCATACACTGCTTGAAGGGAAAACGGATGTGATGGTGGGGGTAACAAAAGGTGCAGTGAGCACCACACCCCTAGAAGCCGTCATTACCCAGAAGAAGGGGTTGCCCGTTGAAGTGATGGACCTCATCAACGAGCTACAACACTAAGAATCACTAGCCCCAGCGATCGGCCACAAAGGGGTTGGTGAGTCGCTCATCACCAAAGGTCGATTCAGGACCGTGCCCCGGTATAAAGCGGATATCATCGCCAAGAGGAAACAGCTTCTCTTTAATAGAGCTGATTAACGTTGCATGATCACCCTGTGGGAAGTCGGTACGACCAATCGAACCTTTAAACAGGACATCACCCACCTGAGCAATTTTTGCCTTACGATCAACAAACACCACATGCCCTGGGGTATGACCCGGACAGTGAATGACATCCAGTGTGATATTACCAACCATAACGGTGTCACCATCATTGAGCCACTGATCCGGCACAAAGCCCTGCACCTGCTGAAAACCAAACATCTGACTCTGCTGCTCTAACCCTTCGATCCAGAACAGATCAGCTTGCTGAGGACCAATGATCTTTACATCCATCGATTTTGCTAAGGTAGCTGATGCACCGGCATGATCAATATGGCCGTGAGTCAGCAGAATCTTCGTCAGCGTCACGCCCTCTTCTTCGATTGCAGCCATGATTTTTTGCAGATCACCACCTGGGTCCACAACGGCCGCCTCTTTAGTCTCTGGACACCAGAAGAGAGTGCAGTTCTGTTCAAAAGGTGTGACGGGAATGACACGATAAGCCATAGCTACCTCTGGGATCAGCGCGATGCTGTCATCAATGATTTTAATTTTTGATCTCGGTAATTCGCAGCACCGCTTGGTACCTTGCCACTACTGCCTTTTTCAAGCCAACGTTTGATGCGTTGCGCATCGGCTAGGTGGGTGCGTTTACCGTAGGAGTCCAATAGGACAATGCCTAGATTACGACCTTTGATGCGTGTTTTAAGAACTAAACATCGGCCTGCATCATCGGTATAACCGGTTTTACTGATCTGAATGGACCAACTCTTTTTATTAACCAAGGTATTGGTATTAAAAAACGCCATGGCCGTGCGTGGCCGTTTAAAGATCACATCACGTTTGGAAGAGGTCGTTACTTTGGAGAGAGTTGGATAGAGACTCACGGCCTCCAGCAGACGCATCAGATCACTTGCAGTAGAGACGTTCTTTTCAGAGAGCCCGGTAGGCTCCTGGAATCGAGTGTTGGTCATACTCAAGCCCTGTGCCGTCCAGTTCATATTATCGATGAACTGCTTAGCACCGCCAGGGTAAGCGTGAGCCAAAGTGGCCGCTGCGCGGTTTTCCGATGACATCAAAGCGATGTGTAGTACATCTGCTCGCGGAAGATTACTTCCAACACGAATGCGAGAGTGAACATTGCGCATCTCCGGTATCTGATTCACTTCAATCGTGATCCGCTCCTTCATCGGAAGGCGGCCATCTAAAGTTACTAATCCTGTCATCAACTTCGTCAGCGACGCGATCGGTTGAACGCGATCGGCGTTGCGCTCATAGAGCACCTCTTGCGTGTCCAGGTCTTTGATCATGACACTGACAGAGGCAAGGTCTAGTTTAGCGGGATCAGGAGCTGCCACAGCCGTCGCGCTAAAAAGAACAAAAAATAGGGTAAATATAGATCGCATGAACCAACAAATCCTAATATCTATTATTAGGATACCGAAGCTACTGCAAGATTTGTATGCCTTGATATACTATCTCGCAACACTCTATAGAAATGGATCCTAGCGTGAACTCAGCTAACCTTCTTAAACAGATCAGCGATGCCAAAGCCAAGCTGCGTAAATCAGAACAGAAAGTGGCTGATTACGTTCTAGCTCAGCCAAATGACATCATTCATATGCGTATTGTTGATCTGGCATCTGAAGCGATGGTCTCTGAGCCGACGGTGGTTCGTTTCTGTCGAGCGCTTCAATACGATGGGTTCCAAGATTTTAAGCTGACCTTAGCGCAAGCACTGGCCAGTAACTCAACCTTCGAACAGTTCTCAATGAACCATGACGACACCGTTCTAGAGTTTAAGCACAAGATCTTTGACTCAATGATGGGTAATCTGGTCGAAGCACGAGAGCAGTTAGATGACCGAGCGCTAGAGGAGGCCATTCAGGCGATCGCTTCAGCGCGTCGAGTGGAGTTCTATGGCCTGGGTGCATCTGCGCCGGTCTGTGCCGATGCACAACACAAACTCTACCGCCTTAAGATCTCTGCAGCCGCCTATTCAGATCCTCACATGCAGACCATCTCAGCCGTCACACTTGGCGAAGGGGATGTGGTGGTTGCCATCTCACAAACGGGTACCACCAAGGACCTTCTACACAGTGTTAAGCTTGTTAGAGATACTGGCGCAACCGTTATCACGCTCTGCCCAGCCAACACCCCACTAGCTGAACTGGCAACCATACCGATCTTTATCGACGTAGAAGAGGACAAAGACCTAAGTACTCTGATGTCATCTCGCGTGGTCCACCTTGTTGTCATCGACGTAATAGCTGTTGGAGTTGCGATGCGGTTGGGACCTAATGCCGTCGAGCATCTTAAGACGATCAAACGCAGTCTTAGAAGTCTTCGTCAAAACGATCGACGTATAAGGAGCCTACGAATAAGTCCATGACATCTCAGGCTTACAGTCAAATTCAGCATCAAGGCGTGTTTTCGAAGGCCTAGCGGGCTAAGACGAGAAAGCACAACACGGAGGATGAATTTGACTGTAAGCCCCGCAGGGCGAGACCTGAAACATTCATCTACAGCGTTGGATCGCTTACTAAGGACGATGGCCATTAGTTGCGCAATCCGCCTTGTATCTGAATGTTTCAGATCACGCTGAGAAATTATGGACTTGTTCGCAGGCTCCTTGTTGATGCGCCGACCTGACTAACGCATTTTACGTTTCACTTTTTCGTAACACTTTTTTACGACAATCGTCGCGGTTGCATTACTGAGACGCTTTCAGTAAAAAGATATTAGAACAGTGTAGCCATGAGCGATCCGTTCATGGACGTTTGCTTAGGAGGTTGACCTATGCTGATTCGTGAAGAAGAACTAGATCCAGTAAAAACTCAAATTTTTGATCTGCTTGTGGGCTTCGAAGAGGAGAAGACGCAGGAGGAGCAAAAGTGTCAATCACAGCGACTGCTTAATGCTCGCAGAGCCATAGAGCAGCGTCGCGAAGAGCAAGAGCTCTCGACCTATTTCAATGAAGAGAGTTGGTTCGACGAAAAATAGTCGCAACCGCTCGCAATAACAAGAGAGATCGAGGCAGAGCCTGTCAGAGATTAGATCTCTCTTTTACGCTTTTTCACCCAGTTCAATCATGCGGTGTACACCCGTTCTTGCCTCTCTTGGCGTCAATCCAAACTGCTTCTTATAACAACGCGAAAAATAGCTAGTGGATGTGAAACCCGCTTTTTTCGCAACCGTTTGGATCGGAAGACGAGTCGACTTCAACTGCTGACGTGCAAACTCAAGACGCAAACTCATGTAGTAGTTTGTCGGTGATGAGTTCAGGTGCTGTCTAAACAGTCGCTCCAACTGTCTGGTTGAGAGCCCAACTCGATCGGAGATCTGCTCACAACTTAGAACCGGTTGAATGTGCTCACGCATCAACTCCAGCGCTTGTGTCAGGCGAGGGTGACTGCCGTGTTGGCGAAGCTGCAGCTTCATACGCTGCTTATCATGAGCAGGACGGATGTTGGGGTGAATACAGTGCTCAGCGACTTGGTGGGCTAAAGATTCACCATGGCGAATCGTAATCAGCTGAAGAATCATATCCAAACCCGACAAACCACCAGAACAGGTCATCAGGTTGCCATCAATCTCATAAAGCTCTTCACTGACGTTAAGATCTGGGTAGAGCTCCGTCAGCTGATCACGCTCCTCCCAGTGGACCGTACAGGTTTTACCCTCTAACACACCGGCTTCAGCCAATAACAGAGAGCCCGTCGAGGTTGCACCTAAACTGATACCATTGCGAACCAAATTCTGTAGCCAATCGTTCAAGTAGGTTTCGGACTCTTGTTGAGCTCCGATACCGCCAACCACCAACATACGATCAATCGATTCTGTATCGTTCATGCGACGTGTCGGTTGGAAACGCATACCTGTCGAGCAGGTAACGGTCTGATCGGCTGGACCATAAAAGTGCCACTCATAAAGAGTTTGACCACTTAACTGGTTCGCAAGACGCAGCGGATCAATCGTCGCCGCAAAGGAGATGATCGAGAAACCGGGCATTAGGAAAAAGCCGAAGTGTTCTGGTTTCTGCTGCACAATTGACCTACAAGTAATAGAAGTTATTACCCTAGTCTACGCTAGTTGAGAAAAGATAGGTCACAAAAATGAAAATGGGGCCGGACTAGAAGCCCAACCCCACTCATAGTAGTGCTATGAATCAGTGCTTACGAGCCGTTCGCTCGGGGATTAATCCCTCTGGGGCATATCGTAATGCAATCAGAAGCACGATACCGACCGTCATCAGACGCATGTGAGCGGCACTGTCCATCAAGTGCAGACGTAGCCAGTGAGTTGGCTCCATGAAAGAGGTTAGGGTATCCACTAACCAAAGACCAATCGGCTCCGCTTCGATCCAGAAGAACCAGATGAAGAAACCGCCCAAGACTGCACCCCAGTTATTGCCCGAGCCACCAATGATCACCATGACCCAAATGAGGAAGGTGAAACGCAATGGCTGGTAACCAACCGGTGTAAACTGACCATCCAGAGTCGTTAGCATTGCACCAGCAAGGCCAATAACCGCTGAGCCAATCACAAAGATCGTCAGGTGACGTTTAACAACATCCTTACCCATTGCGGCAGCGGCCACTTCGTTGTCACGAATAGCGCGCATCATACGACCCCAAGGTGACTTAAGTGCCGTCTCAGATAAGTACATCAAGATCGCAATGACAACGATAAACAGCCCTGCGTAACATACTTTAACGAATAGAGACGAGGCCTCTGCCACTTCCATACCCCAGTCTGCAGCAAATTGCTGGAACCAAGTTGCCTGTTGTAGATCCACCTCATAAGGAACCGGACGAGGTAGACCGTTGACGTTTTTAACACCGCGTGTCAGCCACTCTTCATTCTTAATGAAGTAGAGAACGATCTCAGAAATACCCAGCGTTGCAATCGCTAGGTAGTCAGAGCGAAGCCCCAAAGCAACTTTACCAATGACGTAAGCCGCACCGGCCGCAAACACCATACCCACAGGCCAAGAGAGGATGATTGGCAGACCTAAGCCACCAAGATATCCAGTCACTGAGGGGTTAACCGCTTCGATTGCTTCAACGGAAGGTAGGAAGAATAGACGCATCAGGGCATAACCCACAGCTATGATGACAAACAGCATCCAATAGCCAGTCTTCTTACTCTTAGCCCCAAACTGTTTCCACGCCAGGATCGACACGAAAATGGTCGCAATTAGAATCAACAGGCCGACTAAAATGCCCTGACCACCCGCAGCACGCGCCTCTTCAACCGGTGGCATAGAGACCAGAACCGCGGCCAAACCACCCAGTGCTGCAAAGCCCATCACACCAACGTTAAAGAGACCAGCATAACCCCACTGCATGTTGACACCCAGTGACATGATGGCACTGATCAAACAGAGGTTAAGAATGGTAAAGGCGACAGACCACCCCTGACCCACACCGACGATGACAAGCAGAAGCGCCATCACCGAGTAGAGAATCGGAGTGCGATATTGATTAAAAAATGTCTGATTCATTACAAGGTCTTCCCACTAAAGATACCGGTAGGTCGCACAATCAGTACGATAACCAAGATGATGAATGAAACCGCAATCTTGTAATCGGTGCCCAACAACTGAACCAACGAATCAGGTTGGAAACTATCAGGCCCCAAGTAGGTCACGACTTTCTTGTAGGCGAAGGTGACAGCAATCTCCGAGAAAGCGATCACGTAACCACCCGCAATGGCACCCAACGGGTTACCAACCCCACCGACAATCGCTGCGGCAAAGATTGGTAGGAGCAGCTGCATAAAGCTGAATGGCTTAAAGCTCTTATCCAATCCATACAGAGTACCGGCAATGGTCGCTAGCGCACCCACAAGGATCCAGGTAATCATCACGACACGATCAGGGTTGATGCCCGACAGCAGTGCTAGGTTTTCGTTGTCTGAAAAAGCACGCATCGATTTGCCGGTACGTGTTTTGTTCAGGAACCAGAACATGGCTGCTACCACAAGAATCGCAGTAATAATGGTCACCGCCTGTGTCATCTTAAGAGCCAACCCTTCATCAAGACCCGTCGCACGTTTGAAATCACGCGCCGAGAAGATGAAACGAGTTCCGTCAAAGAAGATCTGATCACCAGGGCCGATAATGAATCGCACCAGACCACCGATAAAGAACATCAAACCGATTGAGACAATCAGGAAGATTACCGGACTCGCCTTGCGCTGGCGATGATATTTGTAAACGGTTTTATCAAGGATCAACGAGAGTGCGACAGCACCGGCAATACCCAAAGGTAGCGCCAGCAGGGCCGTTGGCAGCGGTGCAATAGAGACACCCAGCGCCTGTAAACCCCAGGTACCAAAGATGGTGATCATGGTACCAAAGGCCATCATTTCACCGTGTGCGAAGTTGGAGAAACGCAACACACCGTAGACCAGAGTGACACCAAGTGCACCGAGCGCCAACTGACTGCCGTAGGTCAGTGCAGGAACAAGAATAAAGTTCGCCAGAACAATTAGGGCATTAATAAAGTCAGTCATCGATTAACCCCCCAAGAACGAGCGACGAACATCAGGGTTAGCCAACAACGCTTCGCCTGTATCTGTGAATCGGTTAGAACCCTGTACCAACACGTAGCCTTTATCGGCAATCTCTAGCGCCTGTTTCGCATTCTGCTCAACCATCAAAATCGCTACACCTGTGCGAGCAATCTCTATGATTCGATCGAATAGCTCATCCATCACAATGGGTGACACACCGGCTGTTGGCTCATCCAGAAGCAGAACCTTAGGTTGCGTCATCATGGCACGACCCACCGCGACTTGCTGGCGCTGACCGCCTGAAAGCTCACCGGCTGGTTGGCGGCGCTTCTCTTTCAAAATGGGGAAGAGTTCATAAACCTGTTCAATCGAATCGGAGATATCGTCTTCACGAATGAAGGCGCCCATCTCAAGATTCTCTTCAACCGTCATCGAGGTGAATACATTGTGGGTTTGAGGCACAAACCCCATCCCTTTAACCACGCGTTCTTCAGGTTTGAGGTGGGTAATGTCTTCACCATCAAACATGACCTGACCTTCTCGCAACGGCAACATGCCAAAGGTAGCCTTCATTGCCGTCGACTTGCCAGCACCGTTAGGGCCAACGATAACCGCGATCTCACCTCGATCCACACCAATGGTGCACTCTTTGAGGATATCCGCAGCACCGTAGCCGCCGGTCATACTCTGACCTATTAAAAAACTCATGTACGCTTACCGCTTATGTTTCAAACCGGTACCGAGGTAAGCCTCGATCACCTGCTCATTGTTCTTAACTTCATCAACCGTACCCTCGGCTAAAACAGTACCTTCCGCCATACAGATAACCGGGTCACAAAGACGCGCTATGAAGTCCATATCATGCTCAATCAGGCAGAATGTGTAACCGCGCTCCTGATTCAGCTTTTTAATCGCATCGCCAATCTTGTAGAGCAGCGTACGGTTTACACCGGCACCGACCTCATCCAAGAAGACAATTTTAGGATCCACCATCATGGTGCGACCCAGTTCCAGAAGCTTCTTCTGGCCACCTGACAGGTTGCCAGCCAGTTCATCTGCAACGTGACCAATCTCTAGAAAATCGATCACCTCGTCCGCTTTCTCACGCACACGCTGCTCGTCAGCACGCACTAGATCTTTGCGGAACCAGGTATTCATTAAGCTTTCGCCAGCTTGATTAGGTGGTACCATCATCAAGTTTTCGCGAACCGTTAATGAAGAGAATTCGTGAGCCAACTGGAAGGTGCGCAATAGACCCTTACCAAACAGCTCATGTGGCTTAAGTCCGGTAATGTCTTCACCATCAAGGGTGATGCGACCTGAAGTGGGCGAGTGGTGGCCTGCGATCACGTTAAACAGCGTCGTTTTACCTGCACCGTTTGGACCGATTAGACCGGTAATTGAGCCCTTCTTAATGTGAAGGGACGCGTCATTCACGGCATGAACACCGCCAAAGCGCTTATGGAGATTTTCTACAACAATCATAATGCTCAAATGTAAAAACGGCTCGAGATTCAGTGAACCCCGAGCCTGTTTTATGCGCTATCGCTTAGCGGAAACGAACAGTTGTGTTCTGCTGGTCTTTAACCAGAATCTCACGGTAGCTACCTGCTGACTCACCGCCGCCGATCAACTCAACCGCAGTCGCACCAACGTAGTCAATCTGACCGCCGTTAGCTAGGATCTCAAGACCTTTCGCTAGCTCACCTGGGTAGATTTTCTCGCCTGGAGCGTTTGCGATTTCAAAGACGTGATCTTTAACGACTTTAGAATCTTTAGTGCCTGCTGCCTGCATCGCTAGAAGCGTCATAGCCGCTGCATCGTAAGAGTAGTCAGAGTATGGGCCAGGTGCCGCACCGGTAGCCGCAGTGAACATCTCTTTGTAAGAGTCTGATCCAGGGCTGTCAGTACCTGGAACCGTACCGATTGAACCGTTTAGATCCGGACCGATTGCAGCTGTTAGGCTGTCACCGATCATCGCATCAGGTAGGAAGAAGTGATCAAATGCACCCGCATCTAGAGATGACTGAATGATGCCTTTACCACCTTGGTCAAGGTAACCAGCAACCACTAGGATGTCACCACCTGCCTGAGCAAGAGCACCCACTTCCGCACCGTAATCGCCTTTGCCATCTTCGTGTGGAGTGTTGATAGTCACTTTACCGCCAGCCGCTTCGAAGTTTGACTGAATGCTGTCCGCTAGGCCTTTACCGTAATCGTTGTTGGTGTAAGTCATTGCGATCGACTTGTAACCTTTCTCCTGAAGCATTTCAGCAATTACTTGACCCTGACGAGCATCAGATGGTGATGCACGGAAGAAGTAACCGTTATCTTCAAGAGTTGAAAGCGCTGGTGAAGTCGCTGAAGGAGAGAACAGAAGAACACCGTTTGGCATCGCTACGTTCTGTAGGATTGAGATCGTTGCACCAGAACAAAGAGCACCCACAATCGCATCCACTTTCTCAGCTGAGATTAGACGCTCAGCGGCTGCAGCGGCAGCAGAAGCATCAACACAGGTTGAGTCAGCACGAACTGGAGTAACCTTAGCACCACCAAGAAGCTTGCCGCTATCAGCAACTTCTTTCATAGCCATCTCTGCACCTGCAGCCATATCAGCAGCAAGTGATTCAGCAGGACCTGTAAAGCCTAGAGCAACACCAAGACGAACTTCGCTTGGCATGTGGCTGCCAGCTTGCGCCGCACCCGCGATCATTGAAGCTGCAGCTACAGCCAATGCTAATTTTTTCATTCTCTTCTCCTTATAATGAAACATCACACCACTTTATCGATTAAGTAGTAGCGATCAGTGTCTGCAGTTTTTCAACTGGCAACGCATTAACATTATCGAATGTTGACCATTCAGACAACAGATTTCAGTTACGTATTGGTCAGACCATCTGATCAATTGATGGTTAATCAATTATAGAACAGACCTGATGGGTGATTTTGCCTATTTATTGAACAGAAACTGGAAAATATTCTTTTTATTCATATTATAAAAATCAATTTTCCTAGAAATTAGAGAAATTTAGGTGATTTGCTAACCATCAAAGACTTGGCCATGCTCTTTAACAGCCTCCATACAGACAAAGGTAGAGGTACTAGAGACATAGGGTAGCTCTGAAATAGTTTCACCCAGAACCTCTCGATAGCTCGCGATATCGCGTGTACGCACTTTAAGGATGTAATCAAAGTCTGCAGCCATCATATGGCACTCCTCTATTTCAGACACAGCGCCAACTGCATCATTAAATGAAGCAAGAGCAGCAGCCCTGGTGTCACTGAGCTTAACCTGCACAAAGGCAATATGATTAGTATCGAGCAGTCCGTAATCCATGATTACGGTATAGCCACGTATCACTCCATTGCTTTCTAGCCGCTTCATTCGAATTTGGCAGGGGGTTTTAGATAATCCCACTCTATCAGCCAACTCAGTGACCGTTATCCGCCCGTTTTGCTCTAAGGTTTTTAATATCGCCAAATCATAATTATCTAAAGACACATTAGTCATATCGCCTACCAATAAAATTATTTAACTATTAGTTATCTAAATTAAAGCGAATAATAAGTTTTAAAGTCTATATATACCTATAAAAATAGACAGAAGCCCTATAAGTCTAAATCTATAATTGCATTATCAATTTAGAGGGGCTAAACATGAACGCTCAAAACACACACATCCAGATACCCTATTGCGACCAATCAGAATTAGATCAACTGCAACAGCTCATCGAGAAAGAGCAACTTCTGCAGTGGGTCACGCCTGACCTCCAGACAGTGGCGAGCAACCTAGTCACTGCGATTCGTAACAATTTTAAGCCGTCTATCCTTGAGCAATTCCTTCGTGCTTATCCTTTAGACACGCAAGAGGGACTATCGTTGATGACTTTGGCTGAGGCCTACCAACGCGTACCGGACAAACAGACGGCTAACGAACTGATTATTGATAAGCTCGCTAACCGCGACTGGTCCGTTAAAACGGCGCAAACCAGTGCACTTGTTCGCGGCGCCAGCATGGGACTGCAACTGGGCAGCGCTAGCCTCAAGATGAAACCCCTTCGCAGCGCAATACTCGCCGCGATGCGAATCGGAGTGGGTGCAGGTATGCGGCTGATGGGTCGTGCCTTCGTCCTAGGTGAAAGCATTAAAAGCGCCCAAGAGCGCGCCGGCAAACTTGAGTTCCAAGGTTACACTTTCTCTTACGATATGCTGGGTGAGGCGGCTTATACTCAGGCCGACGCCGATCGCTATTTCAATTCATACCGCAACGCCCTGCTAGCACTGATCGAGCAGTCGAAATCAACCCAGATCGAAAAGAATCCAGGCATCTCAGTAAAGTTGTCGGCGCTGCATCCGCGTTACGAGCTATTCAATGAGGACGAGGCAGTTACCCAATTAAGTGAGCGCATGCTGTCACTCTGCTCACTTGCTAAGGAGCACAATATTGGCCTCAATATTGATGCTGAAGAGTGCGCACGCCTTGAGATATCGCTCGATATCATTCGCAACCTGATTGAAGCGCCTGAGCTTTCCGGTTGGGATGGTCTGGGTATTGTTGTGCAAGCTTACAACCGCAAAGCTTATTCGGTACTGGATCAACTCTACGCTTGGGCAGATCAGAGCAATCGCAAACTGATGGTGCGTTTGGTTAAAGGTGCCTACTGGGATACCGAAATCAAACTTGCGCAGGAGCAAGGGCTGGACCATTTCCCGGTGTTCACCGCAAAGCATCACACCGATGTCAGCTACCTCGCCTGTGCGCGCAAACTGGTGCGTTACGGCGACCGCATCTACCCACAATTTGCTACTCACAATGCCCAGACAGCAGCCTGTGTACTCAACTGGGCCAAAGAGGCCGGCATTGCATTCGAAATGCAACGTCTTCATGGCATGGGAGAGGCGCTGCATCAAGAGCTCTTGGAGAAGCACCAGACAGGTTGTCGTATCTATGCGCCCGTTGGAACGCATAAAGATCTACTCGCCTACCTCGTGCGTCGTCTGCTTGAAAATGGAGCCAACTCCTCATTTGTTAGCCAGCTTGCTGACGAGGCTATCCCGCCACAGCAGGTCGTTGCGAGTCCGGTGCATCAGAAACTCATCGAGCAAGCGGTAACACCCGGCAGCGCAATATTCACTGATAGGAGTAACTCTCGCGGTTTTGACCTTGGCGAACAGGCAGAAGTCGATGCGCTTTTAGCAAGCCGCTCACTCTTTATGCAGACAATTTGGGGCGAGACAGGTGACGTCCCTGTTGTAGAGCCTTACTCGCAAGAGCTATTGGGGCACTATCAAACGACTGATCTGAGCTCAGTCGATCAGCTGTTCAATCAGGCCAAGGTTGCCCAAACGGCTTGGGCAGACAAGCCACTCAAAGGAAAACTCTTGCGACAGATCGCAGATCTTTATGAACGCGACACTCCTGAGTTACTCGCTCTACTGGCCAGAGAAGCAGGAAAGACTCTTGCTGATGCAATCAATGAAATTCGTGAAGCGGTCGACTTTCTGCGTTATTACGCCGATGAGAGCGACGGACTTGATCAACAAACTGAGGCACGAGGTGTGGCTGTCTGCATCTCACCTTGGAACTTCCCGCTGGCGATCTTTACCGGTCAAATTGCGGCTTCTGTTGGTGCCGGCAATGCGGTGTTGGCTAAACCGGCCGAACAGACCAGTTTAGTCGCTCGCAAAGCGATAGAACTCTGGAAAGAAGCGGGCATGCCAACTGACCTAGTACAACTTGTGTTCGGCACAGGCGCACAACAGGGTAATGCACTGGTCTCACACCCAGACGTGAACGCAGTGATCTTTACCGGCTCGACAGCCACAGCGAAACGTATTGAGAAGGCACTTGCGCATAACGCTGCGCCAGATACTCTGCTGGTCGCTGAAACTGGCGGCCTGAATGCGATGATTGCCGATGCATCTGCGCTACCAGAACAAGTGGTTAAAGCGGTTATGGCATCAGCCTTCCAGAGCGCCGGCCAGCGCTGTTCAGCGCTGCGTATGCTCTACGTCCAGCGAGAGGTTTACCCGCAGATCCTCGAGATGATCACCGGCGCCATGGCGCTGTTAAAGGTGGGCGATCCAAGCGAACTGAAGTGCGATGTGGGTCCTGTTATTGATGCTACAGCTGCGCAAGCGTTGAATACTTATATTGAAGAACAACGCTCAAGAATTGTGTATCAAACTAAAACTCAAGAGCTCGACGGTCATTTTGTTACACCAACCTTGCTTGAAGTTGATGGTATCCATGATTTGGACTTCGAGCGCTTTGGCCCGATTTTACATATTGCTCCATACAATGCGGATCAACTTGATGATGTGGTCAACGATATTAACGCGCGTGGATATGGCCTAACCTTCGCAATGCATTCACGCATACAGAACAGAACTGAGCGGCTCTGTGCTGAACTCAACGTGGGGAACTGCTACATCAACCGCAACCAGATTGGGGCTATAGTCGAGTCTCAGCCTTTTGGCGGGGAAGGTATGTCAGGGACCGGACCTAAAGCGGGTGGGCCAAACTATCTCGTCAATCTAACACAACCGGAGACAATTGAGAGTCAGTATCAACCTAACCCCTTAGACCTGCTATCAGCAGAACAGGTGCAATCAGCATGGCAGACTCTGCGATCTCAATTTAAACCTCTTGCTCGTGAACTTCTAACACAATGCCCTAGTGTTACGGGTGAAGATAATCAGCTATTCACATCAGCTAGAGGTTATTGGTTAGTCGCTGGCGACGAGCAAGCTTGGCAGCAAGCCATTGCAAGTGCATCAACCGGCAACCCAACGCTACTGCTAACCAAAAAGATTCCTGACAGTGACATCATGAAAGATCTACCCATTATCTGTTTGGCCGGCGATCTGGATCCAGGACTGTTAACTGAGCTTGCAGACTTGGCAGGCGTATCTGTTAGCGCTCACGAAGCGTTATGTAAGCAGATTCGTATTACTCTCAGTCAAAGGGAGGGGGCGATCATTCCACTTCTCAAGTCTAAAGGGCACTCGGTTTACCACCGTAAAGAGCAACATATTTGCGAAGACACCACCGCTTCAGGGGGAAATGCAGCACTGCTAATGAGTTAATAGTATCGTTAACTCAAGACAGGCAAGGGGGTGATTTGCTATAACTCTTCAGTAGATTATCCCCTAGGTATCAAAGCCCATCATGCAACCATCAACCATCGGTATTCTGTTCTGTTTAGCGTCCATGTTGTCGTTTGCTATTCAGGACATCATCACTAAACACCTGCTAGTAGGGGGTTTGCCCCTAAGTCAGTTGTTACTGGTGCGATACCTGTTTTTTACCCTGTTTGCCGTCATGCTTGCCGGAGGGTTGCGGCAATCTGTTGTGGGACTTAAATCGGCACAGCCGATGCTGCAGCTGGGTCGTGCGGCGCTGTCGATTACCGAGATAATCTTTATTAACCTGTCATTCACGCTGATGTTGGTGGCAAAGGTACACGCGATCGTCGCGCTTTTTCCCCTGATTACGTTGGTTATGGCGCGATTTATCCTGAAAGAGGAACTGACGAGAAGAAGGGTGATAGCGGTTTTGATCGGTCTTACCGGTGCGATGATTATCATTCAGCCGAGCAGTGCCGGTATCTCGATCGAGTTACTGATGCCGCTGAGTGGCGCCATTGCATTAGCCAGTTTCTCGATTCTAACCAAATACCTGAGTGGCAGAGATGGATTCAAAACACACACCCTCTACATGGGGCTAGTAGGTTTGGTGCTGGCGCTGCCATTTGGCCTGTTTCAGTGGATTCAGCCATCGACAGAGCAGAGTGCACTGCTAATCGCATTAGCCATTATGAATATTGGCTCCCAGCTTTTTTACATTAAAGCGATGGACTATGCAGATGCGAGCACCCTGCAGCCGTTTAACTACACGCTGCTACTCTTTGCCACTCTGGCTGCATTAATTCTACTGGGCGAGGTACCCACACTGATGACGCTACTTGGCGGCGCCATCATCGTTGTGGGTGGTTTGATTGCCATGGGGCGGTTAGCCCCAAGGTAGTTTGCTACTCTACGGTTACTGATTTCGCAAGGTTGCGGGGTTGGTCGACATCGGTGCCTTTTAGAACAGCTACATGATAAGAGAGTAGCTGAAGAGGAATGGTGTAAACCAGCGGTTCTAACCAGAAATCGACAACGGGCAGTTCAATGACATGAATACCCTCTTCCTCTTGGATAGTACCTTCTTCCGCGAAGACAAATAGCTCACCGCCACGCGCTCGAACTTCTTGAAGATTCGCTTTCAGCTTATCCAGCATGTCGTTACGCGGGGCAACGGCAATGACCGGCATCTCTTTGTCGACCAGAGCCAGTGGACCATGCTTTAGCTCACCGGCAGGGTAGGCTTCAGCATGAATGTAGGAGATCTCTTTGAGCTTAAGTGCGCCTTCCATTGCAACTGGATAGAGCGCGCCTCGACCTAGGAAGAGCGAGTGGTGCTTCTCAGCAAACGCTTCTGACATATTCTGAATCTGATCATCCAAGCCAATCACTTGCTCAAGTAAACCAGGTAGTTGGCGCAGTGAGTGGATGATGTAGGCCTCTTTCTCATCGGTCAGCCCCTGTCGGCGGGCCAGCGCGACCGTTGTCAGCATCAGAGCAACAAGCTGTGACGTGAACGCTTTAGTAGACGCTACGCCAATCTCTGGACCTGCCTGTGTCATCAGAGAAAGTTGTGATTCACGGACCAGCGAGCTACCAGGAACGTTACAGATAGCTAATGAACCCGCCACTCGAGATTGAATATCACGCAGTGCGGCCAAGGTGTCAGCGGTCTCACCCGATTGAGAAATCGTCAGCAATAGAGTGCCTTCGGGTACAACGGCTTTGCGGTAACGAAACTCAGATGCCACCTCTACCGAACATGGCAAATTAGCTAATTCTTCGATCCAGTAACGCGCCACCATACCGGCATGATAGCTAGTACCACAGGCAAGAATTAAAACCTGCTTAGTGTTATCAAACAGTTCTGCAGCCTCTGCACCAAAGCACTGCTCAAGAAGACGATCTCCGGTTAAACGACCTTCAAGCACATCCGCCATTACAGTCGGCTGCTCATAGATCTCTTTCATCATAAAGTGCTTAAATTCGCCTTTTTCAGCTGCACTTGCTGAGTGCTCGTAACGCGACACAGCTCTCTCAACCGATTGACCTGTCGCATCCCAAATTCGAATCTCATCACGAGTTAGGCAGCCAATGTCGCCATCTTCAAGAAACATGAAACGGTCTGTAACAGGAAGCAGTGCAAGCTGATCGGATGCGATAAAGTTCTCACCAATGCCGACACCAACAACCAGCGGACTGCCTTTACGTGCGGTATAGAGCTGGTCTGGTAGATCCTTGTGTACCACGCCCAAGGCGAATGCACCCTCAAGACGGGCGATGACTTTTGGCAAGGCTGCTAGAAGTGAATCTTCATCTTTAAGGAGCTTGGCAAGTAAGTGAGCGATTACTTCTGTATCAGTCTCAGATGAGAATTGAAAACCATCAGCAAGCAATTCAGCTTTTAGCTCTTCGAAATTTTCGATGATACCATTGTGAACAACTGCAACACTGTCCCCTGACATATGCGGGTGAGCGTTGTGCTCTGCAGGCACACCATGGGTGGCCCAACGCGTATGCGCAATGCCAAGTGTACCTGTGATCGGTGACGCTTCTTGAGCATCCTTAAGAGCCTGTACTTTGCCAATACGGCGTAGACGATTCACAGATTGACCATCATGAATGGCCATGCCCGCTGAGTCATAGCCGCGATACTCCAATCGACTAAGACCCTCTAATAGAATACCGCTGACCTGGCGTTCAGAGACTGCACCTACAATACCGCACATAACGATTAACCTTTCTTTATTGGGCGTTTCCAGCCCGAAATATTTATCTGCTTACCACGTGCAACGGAGAGCTGATCCTCTTCCACTTTACTGGTAATGGTGGAGCCTGCACCGATGGTTGCTCCTGCTCCCACTTGCACGGGTGCGACCAATGAACTGTTTGAACCAATAAATGCACGATCGCCAATCTCGGTCAGGGATTTGTTCACACCGTCGTAATTACAGGTAATGGTGCCAGCACCAACATTTACCTCTTCACCAATCTGTGCATCGCCAATGTAAGAGAGATGGTTCAATTTAGACCCTTGACCAACCAGAGCTTTCTTCGTCTCAACAAAGTTGCCGACTTTCACTCCAGCCGCAAGCTGTGAGCCAGGACGGATACGAGCAAAAGGGCCCAGTTGGCAGGCATCGGCAATGACAGCACCATCAATGTGGGTGTTAGCAAGAATCTCAACACCATCACCGATAATCGAATTTTTAACGCTGCAATTGGGCCCAATCACAACGTTTGAGCCAATGCGTACCTCGCCTTCTGCAACGAAGTTAACGTCAATGTGGCTATCTTGCCCTACCCTCAGTTGCCCTCGCACATCGAATCGAGCTGGATCAGCCAAGGTAACACCAGCATCCATCGCAGCATTGGCCTGCTGAAGTTGATACCAACGCTCTAATTCAGCGAGTTGTCGACGATTATTCACACCCTGTACTTCGAACTCAGATGTAGGATGAAGTGCCTGAACCGTTACACCCGACTCCGCCGCCATTGCGATCAAATCAGTTAGGTAGTACTCACCCTGTGCGTTATCGGAAGAGAGTTGCGGCAACCATTCGTTTAGATGATCGGTTGGCATCGCCATAATGCCAGTGTTCACTTCAGTGATCGCCAATTGCTCTTCATTGGCATCCTTCTGTTCCACTATACCCACAACATCGTTAACCGCACTTCGAAGAATACGGCCGTATCCCGTCGGATCGTCTAGGTTAACGGTCAGAAGCGACACTTTACCCGTTTGAGCGACCTGTACCATCTGCTCTAGCACACTCGCCGGCGTTAATGGCACATCGCCGTAAAGCACTAGCGTAACACCGCCTGCACGAAGACCCGCTGAGGCCTGTGCAACGGCATGGCCCGTGCCTAGCTGCTCAGCCTGTGTATAAAATTGGCAAGATAGATCGGACAACGCCTCTTTAACCTGATCCGCACCATGGCCAACCACAATATGCATCGCGCTGTTGTTTAACTGACTCGCTTGATCAATGACGTGCTTTACCAGCGATTTTCCTGCCAAAGGGTGAAGGACTTTAGGGAGTTTAGATTTCATACGGCTGCCTTGACCGGCCGCAAGAATGACTACATCTATCGACATTAACGGGTGTTTCCAAAAACAAAATTTATCCACTTGACGATACTTTAACCTAAGCGCACACTGCTGCAAGGTTAAATGTCATAAAAAAATTGACAAATATGGATAATTCGCTGTTTTTAGAGATCGGTCTTAGCGACCGTGACGTCTCAATCTACAAGGCCCTGCTAGCGCTTGGCCCCAGTTCGATTCGTACCATTGCTGAGCGTGCAGGGGTCAATCGCGGCACAACCTATGAAGCACTGAAGCAGATGCAGGCGTTAGGTGTGGTCAGCTATCTGCCAAAAGGTAAGCGCCGCATCTTCACAGCACGTGAGCCTGAAGTGTTGGTAGAACTGGCTGAAGAACGCCGTAAACGCTTAGATCTCGCTGTTGAAGAGTTAAAGCGTCGTGTCATACCCGAGCTGCATCAACTCTCGCCTGATTTTAGCGCAGCCAATGTTCAGTGGTATGAGGGTGACGAGGGGATTGAGCAGGTACTCAGAGATATCCTTAACAGTGTTAGCTCAAACCCTGAACCGATCTACTCTGTCTTCTCATCAAAACCGATTCGAAAGCATCTCTACCGTCCCTTCCCGAACTTCACAGCACAGCGTGTTGCTCGAAAGATCAAGGTACGGGTTATCGCGATTGGGGATGGGGGTGAAAGTGCTGATCTGTCAGAACGTAAATGGATCAAAACCGAGGGGCCAGTAGACGCCGCTTATATAGCGATCTATCCACCAAAAATTGCCATCATCTCTTTAGCGTCTGATAACTACCCAACTGCGGTGGTTATCGATTCAAGTGAAGTAGCAGCAGCACAGCAGATCATATTCGATACACTCTGGCGCCTGCTTTAACGTTTAGGCTTACTAACCATCTTGTACTGGCGAGAGCAGTAGCCGCGATCAATCCCTTCTGGACGCTTTTTAAGATGTTTAGTGTTGCGACCAGAGACCCGTTCACGCCACATACGAAACGAACTGGGCTTCATCTCACGCTGCATCAACTTGATCACTTGTGGCTCTGACAAGCTGTACAACCCCTCAATCGCTTCAAAGGGTGTGCGATCTTCCCAAGCCATCTCAATGACTCGCGAAATCGCCTCTTCTGACAGGCCGGCGTGTGCTAGCTTTTGTGACATCTAAACCTCTGAAAAATAAAGCAGGTGTCGTTGTGTACGCCAGCGTATGTGTTTTAGTTCAGATGAGAGGTAGCTTATGAGTGCAGATGACAGGCTGAATGCCTGTCACTGTGTACTAAACCAGCTACGGAGTGACCGTGACAGGCTTTCAGCCTGTCATCGGCTTTGTCAGCGTCTACCAGAGACTGTAGCGTAACTCCTGAGTCGTGTCAGACTAAAGGTCAGACACGGTGCTTTTTCAAAGCACAAAAAAAGGCAGCCGAAGCTGCCTTTTTTGATCGTGTAGATCTTATTTGCCGAGTTTGCGGCGAATTGCATCGAGGGTACGAAGCTGTGCAGCTGCTTCAGCAAGCTGAGTCGCAGCACGTGAGTATTCGAACTCACCCTGCTTGTCAGCCATTGCTTGTTCAGCATGCTTCTGTGCTTCTACAGCGGTTGCTTCATCAAGGTCACCCGCACGTAGTGCAGTATCAGCCAACACAGTAATCTTGTGTGGTTGAACCTCTAGGAAGCCGCCAGATACGTAGAAGATATCCTCTTCACCGCCCTGCTTGCGAAGCTCGACAGGGCCTGGTTTGATTTCCGACAAAAGCGGAGTGTGACCTGGGTAGATACCCAGCTCACCCAGGCTACCTCTCACAGAGACGAATTCGATAAGGCCAGAGAAGATC
Source organism: Marinobacterium sp. xm-g-59 (assembly GCF_013283315.1). Taxonomy (NCBI): domain Bacteria; kingdom Pseudomonadati; phylum Pseudomonadota; class Gammaproteobacteria; order Oceanospirillales; family Oceanospirillaceae; genus Marinobacterium; species Marinobacterium sp. xm-g-59. The sequence continues at coordinate 21,014 of NZ_WBYR01000009.1, forward strand.
TCTTCCTCTGCACTTACGATGTCACAATGAACAGTCATAGCCATTTCAATTACCTCTTCAGGTTCCGCTTAAGGGATTACATGCCTTTGGCTTTTTCGACTGCTTCGTCGATGCCGCCAACCATGTAGAACGCCTGCTCTGGTAGAGAGTCGTATTCACCGTTCAGGATGCCTTTAAAGCCACTGATAGTGTCTTTAAGAGAGACATATTTACCTGGTGCACCAGTGAAGACTTCTGCTACGAAGAATGGCTGAGATAGGAAACGCTGGATCTTACGAGCGCGTGCTACCGTCTGCTTATCTTCTTCAGAAAGTTCGTCCATACCTAGGATCGCGATGATGTCTTTAAGCTCTTTGTAGCGCTGTAGGACACCCTGCACTTCACGTGCAGTCTCGTAGTGCTCAGAACCGATTACTAGCGGATCAAGCTGACGAGAAGTAGAGTCTAGTGGGTCTACCGCTGGGTAGATACCTAGCTCTGCGATCTGACGAGACAGTACGACTGTTGCGTCAAGGTGCGAGAAGGTTGTCGCTGGTGATGGGTCAGTCAAGTCATCCGCTGGTACGTATACCGCCTGGATAGAAGTGATCGAACCAGTCTTAGTCGACGTGATACGCTCCTGAAGTACACCCATCTCTTCTGCAAGAGTTGGCTGGTAACCTACCGCTGAAGGCATACGACCTAGCAGTGCTGATACCTCTGTACCCGCAAGTGTGTAACGGTAGATGTTGTCGACGAATAGAAGTACGTCACGACCTTCGTCACGGAACTTCTCAGCCATTGTAAGACCAGTCAACGCTACACGTAGACGGTTACCTGGTGGCTCGTTCATCTGACCGTAAACCATCGCTACTTTCGACTTGTCGAACTGCTCAACGTTTACTACGCCTGCTTCCTGCATTTCGTGGTAGAAGTCGTTACCCTCACGAGTACGCTCACCTACACCTGCGAATACAGATAGACCAGAGTGCTGAGTTGCGATGTTGTTGATCAACTCCATCATGTTTACGGTTTTACCTACACCGGCACCACCGAACAGACCGATCTTACCACCCTTAGCGAAAGGACAAACAAGGTCGATTACCTTGATGCCTGTCTCAAGCAGTTCGTTAGTCGCTGCTTGGTCTGCGTAAGAAGGTGCTTTACGGTGAATTGGGTAACGCTCCTCTTCACCGATCGGGCCACACTCATCGATTGGGTTACCTAGTACGTCCATGATACGACCTAGGGTCGCTGTACCTACAGGTACAGATACTGGAGCACCAGTGTTTACAACGTCCAGACCACGGCTTGCACCTTCAGTCTGACCCATTGCGATAGTACGTACGACACCGTCACCCAGCTGTTGCTGAACTTCTAGTGTCAGGTTGGTTTTAGTGACGTTTAGTGCGTCATAAACCTTCGGTACATCTTCACGTGGGAATTCCACGTCAACGACTGCACCGATAATCTGAACAATACGTCCGCTACTCATGTTCGGATCCTCTTAACTTATTAGCCTGTTAACTGCTTTAAACAGCAGCAGCACCACTTACGATTTCAGAAATTTCCTGTGTAATCGCTGCCTGACGCGCTTTGTTGTAGATCAACTGAAGCTCGTCGATTAGGTTGCCGGCGTTGTCGGTTGCATTCTTCATTGCCAACATACGCGCTGCCTGTTCACAGGCGTTATTCTCAACAACTGCTTGGTACACCATTGATTCAACGTAACGAGTCAAAAGACCTGTTAGTAGATCACGAGCATCTGGCTCGTAGATGTAATCCCAGTGGTGGTTGAGAGTGTCGTCGTCTTCTTCAGCCTGAAGGGGCAGAAGCTGTTCAATAGTCGGCTTTTGCGTCATGGTGTTAACGAACTCGTTCGATACCACGTATAGACGGTCAAGTTTGCCTTCGTTGAAGCTATCAAGCATCACTTTTACTGAACCGATTAGCGCTTCCAACTCTGGTGCATCGCCTAGGCCGCTTGTTGCTGCCTTAACGTTACCGCCGTAGTTACGGAAGAAGCTAACTGCTTTACCACCAATTGCACAGAAATCGATCTCGACATTCTGTGAATTGAACTCCTTCATTTTGCCAATAGCAGCCTTGAACAAGTTAACGTTCAGGCCACCACAGAGTCCGCGATCAGAACCGACAACAATGAAACCTACTCGTTTCAGGTCGTTGTTCTGCATGTAAAGGTGTTTGTATTCAGGGTTAGCTTTCGCTAAGTGCTGAATCACACCACGGATACTGCGTGCGTATGGACGAGAAGACTCCATGCGATCTTGGGCACGGCGCATCTTAGATGCAGCAACCATTTCCATGGCGCTGGTAATCTTACGTGTGCTACCGATACTCGCGATCTGCGTCTTAATCTCTTTTCCGACTGCCATAAATCCGCCTCTATTCCTTGACTTAGTATCGGCTGAACAGAGTCTGTTCAGCCGTTCTGCTCATAACTCGAGCGCTTACCAAGTCTGGGTAGATTTGAACTTCTCGATGCCAGCTTTGAATCCAGCAGCGATTTCGTCATTGTAATCGCCTGATTCATTCACTTTAGCCATCAGGTCAGCATGCTCCGAGTTGAAGTATGCAACCAATGCAGCTTCGAATGCACCGATTTTGTTCAATTCTACGTCGCTCAGGAAGCCTTCGTTCGCAGCGTACAAGCTCAAGCCCATCTCAGCGACAGACATTGGAGAGTACTGCTTCTGCTTCATCAGTTCTGTAACGCGCTGACCGTGCTCTAGTTGTGCACGAGTCGCTTCGTCAAGGTCTGAAGCAAACTGCGAGAACGCTGCCAATTCACGGTACTGTGCAAGTGCTAGACGTACACCGCCACCCAATTTCTTGATGACTTTAGTCTGAGCCGCACCACCTACACGTGATACTGACAGACCTGCGTTGATCGCAGGACGAATACCTGAGTTAAACATACCAGTTTCAAGGAAGATCTGACCGTCTGTGATCGAGATAACGTTGGTTGGTACGAACGCCGAAACGTCGCCACCCTGAGTCTCGATTACAGGTAGAGCAGTCAATGAACCTGTTTGTCCTTTAACTTCACCTTTAGTGAACTCTTCTACGTAGTCAGCGTTAACACGCGCTGCACGCTCTAGTAGGCGTGAGTGTAGGTAGAATACGTCACCTGGGTATGCTTCACGACCTGGTGGACGACGAAGAAGAAGTGAAATCTGACGGTAAGCCCAAGCTTGTTTAGTTAGGTCATCGTAGATAATCAGTGCGTCTTCACCGCGGTCACGGAAGTACTCACCCATTGCACAGCCTGCGTATGGAGCTAGGAACTGCATTGCTGCAGGATCTGCTGCACCCGCTGCTACAACGATCGTGTGATCCATTGCGCCGTGCTCTTCAAGCTTACGTACTACGTTAGCGATAGTAGACTGTTTCTGGCCCACTGCTACGTAGATACATTTGATACCAGTACCTTTCTGGTTGATGATCGCGTCGATCGCAATTGCCGACTTACCGATCTGACGGTCACCGATGATCAACTCACGCTGACCACGGCCGATTGGTACCATTGCATCGATCGCTTTCAGACCAGTCTGAACTGGCTGGTCAACAGACTGACGAGCGATAACGCCTGGCGCTACCTTCTCTACTGCGTCTGTGATTTTTGCGTCGATAGCACCTTTACCGTCGATTGGGTTACCTAGTGCGTCTACAACGCGACCAAGTAGCTCAGGACCTACTGGTACTTCAAGGATACGGCCAGTACATTTAGCCGTCATGCCTTCTTTAAGACCTTGGTAATCACCAAGAACTACGGCACCGACAGAGTCACGCTCAAGGTTAAGCGCCATACCGTAGACGCCACCAGGGAACTCGATCATTTCGCCGTACATTACGTCAGCTAGACCGTGGATCAGGATGATACCATCGGATACGCTAACGATTGTGCCCTCGTTACGGGCTTCTGAAGACACATCAAGTGACTCGATGCGCTTCTTGAGAATCTCGCTGATCTCAGATGGATTCAGTTGCTGCATTTCTATTCCTCATTCTCAGGAATTCATCGCTTCGGCCAGTTTCGCAAGTCGAGCACGAACCGAACCGTCGATCACAAGGTCGTCTGTACGAACAATTACACCGCCTAGGATAGACTTGTCTACCTGTGCAGTGACTGCTACTTCACGACCCAACTTGGTGCTAAGCGCCTTAGCCAATTTCTGCTGCTGTTCATCAGCAAGATCGAAGGCAGTTGTCAGATCCACTTCAATTGAAGCTTCCTGAGCTGACTTCAGCTTTTTGAACTGTGCAGCGATCTCTGGCAACAGAGCCAAGCGCTGATTTTCTGCCAATAGAGCCATAAAGTTTTGGCCCGCTTGGTCGATGTCGCCTTCTAAAAGGCCATTCAGCGTCCCAGCTTTCTGCTCAGACGTTAGGGCTGGGTTTGCCAGCACCTGGGCTACTGTCGCATCCGCTACACAAGAGGCAGCGATTGACAGCATGTTAGCCCACTGATCGAGGCTGCCCTTGCTAGCTGCATATTCAAATGCAGCTTTTGTGTAGGGCCGAGCGACTGTATTGAGTTCAGCCATCGTAAACCTCGCTTAAAGCTCCGCAGCTAGTTTTTCAACTAACTGTGCGTGTGCTTTCTCGTCAACAGAGGCTTCCAGAATTTTTTCAGCGCCAGCTAGTGCTAGTGCTGCAACCTGTGCACGAAGAGCTTCCTTCGCTTGGTTGATCTCTTGTTCGATTTCCGCTTCAGCAGCAGCTTTAACGCGATTAGCTTCTTCGCGCGCTTGCTCTTTAGCTTCGTCAACAATCTGGTTAGCCCGCTTGTTGGCCTGTTCAATGATGGCAGCTGCTTGCTCTTTAGATTCGCGCAGATTATCTGTCGCTTTCTCTTGAGCTAGCTTCAGATCGCGCTCAGCGCGTTCTGCCGCATCAAGACCATCTGCAATCTTCTTCTTACGTTCAGCCAGTGCACTTGTTAGTGGTGGCCATACGTATTTCATACAAAATACGACGAAGATGAAGAACGCGATAGCCTGACCAATGATGGTGAGATTGATATTCACGCCATTATCCTCGCGGTTGTCTGATTAAAAGTAGTGAAACCCATGGGGTATCTAGTTAAAAAACTACTTGTTAGCCAGCAACAGCGAACAGTACGTATAGACCAAGACCAACACCGATCATAGGAACAGCGTCGACAAGACCCATTACGATGAAGAACTGAGTACGTAGTAGTGGGATCAGTTCTGGCTGACGAGCAGCACCTTCAAGGAATTTGCCACCTAGAACGCCGATACCGACCGCAGCGCCTACAGCGCCTAGACCCATCATCAGTGCACCAGCAATGTACAGCAATGCCATTTCCATCGTTTTTCTCCGATTTAGTTAATTTAAGGTTATTACAGTTAGTAAACTCTTGTTATTCCGCTTAGTGATCTTCGTGGGCCATCGCCAAGTAGACGATTGTTAGGACCATGAAGATAAACGCCTGAAGCGTAATAACTAGAATGTGGAAAATTGCCCATGGAACCGACAGGATCCATTGAGCCCAGAACGGCAGCAGTGCAATCAGGATGAAGATCATCTCACCTGCGTACATGTTACCGAAAAGACGTAGTGCCAATGATACTGGCTTAGCCAGTAGACCAACCACTTCTAGGAAGAGGTTGAATGGCAGCAACCATTTGCCTAAAGGCTGGAAGCTAAGCTCTGCTAGGAACCCGCCAAGACCTTTCTGCTTGATGCTGTAGTAAAGAATAAGTGCAAAGACGCTCAACGCCATACCCGCGGTCGCGTTTACGTCAGTCGTTGGAACCACTTTCATGAAGTGGATACCCATCTCTGCTGCTAGGAATGGAATCCAGTCAACGGGAACCAAGTCCATGGTGTTCATTAGGAAGATCCATACAAAGATGGTCAACGCCAATGGAGCGATGAGTGCATTTTTGTAGTGGAAGATACTCTTCACGTTGTCATCGATGAACTCGATGATGGTTTCTACAAAGTTTTGAGCGCCGCCAGGTACATCACTTGTCGCACTTTTAGCCACCTTACGGAAGAACCACACGAACGCTAGACCAAGAGCAATCGACCAGAACATTGTGTCTACGTTGATCGCCCAGAAGCCCATCTCAGCAGCTTCTTGCGCACTGTGCGCAAAGCCAAGACCGTTAACAGGGTGGTTACCAAAGGTAAGGTTGGTTAAGTGGTGAGCAATATACTCTGAGGAGGTAACTGTTCCAGATGCCATTCTCAGTTTCTCTCTTTATCGAAGGTTAAGAATCCGTTTTAACGCCGAACTGCATGATCAGATTACTGACCTGAAGCAGAATCAACATCGCAAATAAGGAAAAAACACTGATGGGTTTTACCAGCACAAACGCCAGTGAAAAACTGATGGCCATCAATGCCATTTTCCATATTTGACTCGCATACAACTCTGCGAGTGTCCCTTGTGCAGACCCCTGTGTCTGCTTGTTAAAGTGCTTGTTTGCGAAATAGGCGTTAGGAATCAAGTAGATTAAACCACCTATAAGCATTGAGTACGCTGCTACAAAATCAATAAATACAGCGACTGCACTTAGCACTAACAGGATGCCTGACTGATATTTCAAAACGGTGAAATATCGAGCTTTCGCCCTATCAGAACGCTTACCAATGAGGTTTGGATTCATCATCTTTGCCCAAAAGTAGTGCGTTTATCCCAGCTAATGCGGGCGCAATTGTAGGTGAAAAGGGAATAAGCATCAAGTACAGAGTAGTCTAACTATGACTAAGGTCTTGTTCGCTTTAATCGCGAAGTTGTTTAACGATCGCTTTTAGCTCTTTAGCATCATTGTAGCTGATCACAATCTTACCCTGACCCTTTGCGTTTTCGCTCAGCGTCACTTTGGTAGATAGCAGTCGAGTCAGATCTTCAACGATACGCTCATGCTTGCTGGTAAGCTCTGGCTTCGCTTTAGGCTCCGTTGGATTTTGCAAAGTGCGCACCAATAACTCAGTCTGACGAACCGATAGGCCTTTAGCCACAACCTCTCGACCGGCATCGATCTGTAACGCTTCCGTGAGAGGCAGTAGAGCACGCGCATGACCCATCTCAAGGTCTCCATGCTCTAACATACGTTTGACTTCGTCGGTCAGGTTAAGAAGACGCAGAAGGTTGGCAACGGCGGTGCGCGATTTTCCAACGGCATCAGCCACCTCTTGCTGTGACAGTTCAAACTCCTGCTGAAGGCGCTGCAGGGCTATGGCCTCTTCGATCGGGTTTAGGTTTTCACGTTGAATGTTTTCGATGAGTGCCATCGCAATGGCCGCTTCATCAGGAACATCTCGAATGACAACAGGCACACGCTCTAAACCAGCCATCTGGGCTGCACGCCAGCGACGCTCACCCGCGATGATTTCAAAATTATCACCACCGATAGGTCGCACCACAATCGGCTGCATAATGCCTTGCGCTTTAATCGAAGCGGCTAGCTCTTCAAGCGCTTGAGGCTCCATATCACGGCGCGGTTGGTAACGACCACGACTTAGGCGCTCAACCGCCAGTTCAGTGAGTTGCGTAGAGTCACTCGATTGGTCGTTCGCGACAGTCGCTGCAGAACCGGAAAGTAGGGCGTCTAAACCACGACCCAATCCACGACGTTTAGTGCTCATTTCAACTCCTTAAGAAACCGCTTGGGTTTGCTCTTTATCGGTACGGCGAACCAGTTCACCCGCCAGTGCCAGGTATGCAATCGCACCTCGAGAATTTTTATCGTACATGATCGCCGGTAGACCGTGGCTGGGGGCCTCTGCTAAACGGACATTACGTGGAATGACTGTACGGTAAACCTGATCACCAAAATACTCTAGGAGATGATCAGAGACATCCTTGGTCAAACTCATGCGTGGATCGAACATGGTGCGCAAAATACCCTCAATCTTCAGGCGAGGGTTAAGACGTTCATGAATCTTATCGATGGTGCCCACCAGTGCACTGATCCCTTCGAGAGCATAGTATTCACACTGCATAGGTATAATAACCCCGTCAGAGCAAGCCAGTGCATTCACCGTTAGCAAACTCAGCGAAGGTGGGTTATCGATCAGAATAAAATCGTATTGGTCAGCCACAGCATCGAGCGCCATCTTCAGACGAAACTCTCTACGTGTCATCTGCAGAAGTTCAACTTCTGCCGCCGTTAGGTCGCCATTGGCCCCTAAAACATCGTAGCCTACTTCTAAATTGGTGATGATCGACTCTTTGGCGCTCGCTTGATCGGTTAATAGCTCATAGACCGAGAGGGTAAGATCATGCTTATCAACACCAGAGCCCATCGTCGCATTACCCTGAGGATCCAGATCGATGAGCAGAACGCGCTTGTGCATAGCAGCCAGTGATGCCGCTAAGTTCACGCTGGTGGTGGTTTTACCAACCCCACCTTTCTGATTGGTGACCGTTAAAATCTTGGCCAACTTACACTCTCCCAATTTTCAACAGGTGTCGCTCTTCATCAAGACCGGGCACTTGAAGGGGGTAACTCTCGATTAAATGGTACTGATTTGGCAGATCTGCCAACTCCTGATCAGGATAACGGCCTTTCATCGCAAGAAACAGACCCTGATCGGCTAATAGCTCAGCGCTTAACGTTACCATATCTTCGATAGAAGCAAAGGCCCTAGAGGTAACTTGTTGGAAAGTACGACCGGCAAACGCCTCAACCCGACCATGAACCACCTCTAAATTCGATAGATTCAACTCAACTTTTACCTGATGCTGAAACCGAGTTTTTTTACCGTTGCTGTCCAGAGTAACAACTGGCATATCAGGATTAAGAATGGCCATAGGAATTCCAGGTAACCCAGCACCACTACCGACGTCGATAAGGTCGGTTTTTTCTACGTAGGGCGCAATCGCGACACTGTCCAAAATATGTTTTATCAGCATCTGTTTTGGATCGCGTATCGCCGTCAGATTGTAGGTTTTGTTCCATTTCTGTAACAAGGCTAAGTAGGCCAACAGCTGCTCAACCTGTAATTCAGATACAGACAGGTTTAACCGACTTAGACCTGACTCTAAATCGTTTTTTGGATTGTAATCCATTAACTGGCCGCCTTAGCTTGAAGCTGAAGTTTCTTCAAATGAACCAATAACAGCGAGATAGCCGCTGGCGTCATGCCCTGAATCCTTGAAGCCTGAGCAATAGTCACCGGGCGGACATGCTCTAGCTTAGATTTTAATTCGTTTGAGAGACCACCAACGGCATCATAATCGAAGTCCTCAGGCAAAGAGGTATTCTCTTGACGACGCATCTGATCAATCTCTTGCTTCTGACGATCAATATAACCGGCGTACTTGATCGAGATCTCAATCTGCTCTTCAGCCGCCGCCTCAATCTCAACCTCAGAAGGTTTAATGGATTTGATATCGGCATAGCTAAGTTCAGGACGCTTTACCAGATCAGCAAGGTTGTACTCACGTGCCAACGGTGAACTCAGCTTGGGTTCCAATGCAGCCGCTTCTGCTGACTTTGGTTGAATCCAAGTCGATGAGAGCCGTGCCATTTCACAATCAATCTGATCGCGTTTAGTCGAGAAGGCGGTCCAGCGATCATCACCAACGACACCCAGTTTGCGACCTATCTCGGTCAAACGAATATCCGCGTTATCTTCGCGCAACACCAAACGGTATTCAGCACGGGAGGTGAACATACGGTAAGGCTCTGATGTGCCGTGCGTAATCAAATCATCAACCAAGACACCGATGTAGGCTTCGTCACGACGCGGATACCACTGATCCTGATCCAGTGCACGAGCAGCGGCATTCATACCGGCCAACAACCCTTGTGCGCCCGCCTCTTCGTAGCCTGTTGTGCCATTGATTTGACCGGCAAAGTAGAGACCAGAGATCACTTTGGTCTCAAGTGTGTGTTTCAAATCCTGAGGATTGAAATAATCGTATTCGATGGCATAACCCGGACGTGTGATATGAGCGTTTTCAAAACCGCGCATTGAACGGATGACCTCAAGCTGCACATCAAATGGCAAACTGGTTGAGACACCATTTGGGTAGAGCTCGTGCGTGGTTAACCCTTCCGGCTCAACGAAAACCTGGTGGGAGTCTTTGTCCGCAAAGCGGTGAATCTTATCTTCAATGGAAGGGCAGTAACGCGGTCCTATCCCTTCAATAATCCCAGAGTACATCGGCGAGCGATCAAGGTTATTTCGAATAATCTCGTGTGTCCGCTCATTGGTATGCGTGATGTAACAACTGATCTGTTCTGGTTGGTCACTCGCCTGGCCCATAAACGACATGATAGGCGTTGGTGTATCACCAGGTTGTTCTTGCATCACTGAGAAATCGACACTGCGTGCGTCAATTCGTGGCGGTGTACCCGTTTTGAGACGGTCAACGCGAAGAGGATACTCACGTAAACGCTCTGCGAGTCGTAATGAAGGCGGATCACCGGCACGACCACCCTGATAATTTTGCATACCAATGTGAATCAAACCGCCAAGGAAGGTACCTGCTGTTAAGACAACGCTGTTTGCAAAGAAACGAATGCCAGCTTGGGTCACAGCACCGCGAACTTCATCATTTTCTACGATGAGATCATCGACCGCCTGCTGAAAGATATCGAGGTTAGGTTGGTTTTCAAGAATAGAACGGATGGCTGCTTTGTAAAGAATACGATCCGCTTGTGCACGTGTGGCACGCACAGCGGGACCTTTGCGTGCATTAAGCGTTCTAAACTGAATACCGCCCTTATCGGTAGCACGAGCCATCGCACCATCCAGTGCATCAATCTCTTTAACAAGATGACTCTTACCAATACCACCGATGGCCGGGTTACATGACATTTGACCCAGTGTCTCAATATTGTGAGTCAATAGCAGGGTTTTAGCCCCTTTACGTGCTGATGCTAATGCCGCTTCAGTGCCAGCGTGACCGCCACCAATAATCAACACGTCATAACGATCTGGATAATCCACTCTCTACCTCTTAGCTGCCTTTTCAAACCTAGACAGAAATATGGCGCGGATTATACCTAGGGATTGCCATTGAAGAAATGGTTAAAAAATAGCCAACCTGCTGTTTGTAGAGTGAGAGTAGATAAATAAAAAATAAAATAAATATATAAAGAGAGTTTATTATTTTTAATATTATTTAAGTAGGCTGATTTCTGTTATTAACTGATTAAAAATCAATAAAAACAGTAGTTTGTAGAAATTATAACCCGCTTATAAAGCGCGAATAGCTTGAACATTTGTTGTGTGTGAGTTGTGTATAAGTAGGCTAGTTATACACAATTTATTTTATTCACAGTTTAATCGTCCAATTACTCGGGGTTAGGCTGACAGTTTTTCCACAATCGAAGAATTATTACCGCGTTTTGTGAGCTATTCTTTGGATAACTATTGAATATATCCACAACAGATGCTCAGCATTCGCCTTTTATCTGTGAGTAACTCTATTTTTGGATTGTGGAAAACTATTTACCGATACAGAAAGAGCCGAAAATCTTTCCAAGCAGGTCATCCGCTGAAACTTTACCGGTTATTTCACCTAACACCTGCTGTGTCTGCCTCAGATCTTCCGCCAGAAGTTCACCAGCACCTTGGGTATCTAACTGCCAAAGACCGGTGTTTAATAGCTCCTGTGCTTGTTCTAGAGCCTCCATATGGCGTCTACGCGCCATAAAAGCGCCTTCAGCATTGCCTTGATAGCCCATAATGGACTTTAGATGCTCCCGAAGCAGATCAATGCCTTGCTCATCTTTGGCTGAGAGTCTAATCAGTGTGTTTTCACCCTGTTGTTCAAGACTAGTACTCTCGTCTGTTAGGTCGATTTTATTGCGAACTAAGGTGACATGGCTCAGATCACCGTTGAGTTTTTCGACCATCTCAGGCCACAGCGTTTGTGGATCCGTTGTCTCTGAGTGGCTAGCATCCACGAGCATTAAGATACGATCAGCCGTTTTGATCTCCTGCCAAGCGCGATCAATACCGATCTGTTCGACTCGATCAGGTGCATCACGTAAGCCAGCGGTGTCGATAATGTGCAGTGGCATGCCATCAATGTGTATCTGCTCTCTCAAGACATCTCGTGTTGTCCCCTCAATGTCGGTGACAATTGCTGAATCACGCCCCGATAGCGCATTGAGCAGACTCGATTTTCCGGCATTAGGACGGCCAGCAATCACGACAGTCATACCCTCTCTCATTAAACTGCCTTGCTGCGCTTGGCTCTGAACCTGATTGAGTTGCTCAATAATGTTGACCAGATCACCACGCACTTTGCCGTCGCTTAAAAAGTCGATCTCTTCATCAGGGAAGTCGATGGCTGCTTCTACATAGATGCGTAGGTTGGTTAGCTGATCGACCAATTGATCAACTTCACGCGAAAAAGCGCCTTGCAGTGATTTTAACGCACAGCGAGCTGCCTGTTCTGAAGAGCTTTCAATCAGATCAGCAATGGCTTCAGCTTGAGTGAGATCGAGCTTATCGTTTAAAAATGCTCGTTCTGAGAATTCACCTGGTCTAGCCATGCGAGCACCTAGCTCAATGGCGCGGCGAATGATGAGATCGATGACAACGGGACCACCATGACATTGAAGTTCGGCAACATCTTCACCGGTGAAGCTATTGGGTCCAGGAAAAAGCAGGGCGATGCCTTCGTCGATCTGTTGATCAGTTTCATGAAAAGGGGTGTAGTGAGCGTAACGGGGTTTGGCTTTAAACCCGATAAATGCCTCTAAAATTTCAGCAGACTTAGGCCCTGAAAGACGAACAATCCCGACGCCCCCTTGGCCAGTGGCGGTTGCTTGTGCAACGATCGTATCTTTACTGCTGCTGATCATCTGAAGTCTTTCTCCAATCAATAAAAAGGGCTCCGAAGAGCCCTAGTGTGTCGCGTGGGGATTTAAGCTGCAAGTTGCTTATTTAGAATCACCCGCTTCGATCTGTTTGTTGATTACATACTGCTGTGCAATTGATAGGACGTTGTTCACCAACCAGTATAGAACCAGACCCGCTGGGAACCATAGGAAGAAGAAGGTGAAGACGATTGGAAGCATCTTCATGATCTTCGCCTGCATTGGATCTGGAGGCGTTGGGTTCAACAGCTGCTGAATGAACATGGTCGCACCCATCAAGATAGGCATGATGAAGTAAGGGTCCATTTGCGACAGGTCTTGGATGTAACCAATGAATGGCGCGTGACGGATCTCAACCGCTTCCATCAATACCCAGTAAAGTGCGATGAAGATCGGCATCTGAGCAACGATAGGAAGACATCCACCGAGAGGGTTGATCTTCTCTTTCGAGTAGAGCTTCATCATCTCTTGAGACATCTTCTGGCGATCATCACCGTATAGCTCTTTAAGACGAGCCATCTCTGGACCGAACTTGCGCATTTTTGCCATCGATTTGAACGCTTTAGCATTCAAGTGGAATAGGGCAGCTTTCACCAAAATCGTGACACAGATGATGGCAAGACCGTAGTTACCGACGATCGAGTAGAGCCACTTAAGAACCATGTAGATTGGTGAAGCGATGAAGAAGAGAATACCGAAGTCGATCGTAAGATCTAGGTTCGGAGCGATCTTCTCCAGCTGATCAGTATCTTTAGGACCCGCATACAGCGTTGCCGAGATCTGGCCTGTCTGGCCTGGAGCAACAACAGCAGAGGGTGCTAAGAAACCAGCAATGTAGTTACCGTTAAGCTGACGGGCCTGGTAGGTGTACTCCTGACCTGGATTAGGGATCCAAGCACTCATGAAGTAGTGCTGAATCATAGCAACCCAACCGTCTTGGCTCTTCTCGCTGTAACGGCCATCGTCGTCTATATCATCGAAGCTAACTTTGTTGTAGTTGTTCTCTTGAGTTGAGAACACTGGGCCTAAGTAAGACTGCATACCCATATCAGTAGTTTCTGAAGGGTCAGCACTACGATCACGCTTAAGTTGACCGAATAGAGTCGCTTGCCAGTTTGAGTCACTGTTGTTAGCAATCAGGTAGTCCATCGCAATGGCGTTGCTACCGCGTGTGAAGGTGAATCGCTTAGTAATGGCTACGCCGTTATCGACTAGGTTCAGATCTACAGCCAGTGTGTCGGCACTGCCCATGTCGTAGCTAGCTTCAGCGACAGAGTAGAGTGGACGCCCCTCTTTAGACGCATCTGGGCCATTAGGGCCAACTAAGCCTGATTGAGCAACATAGGTACGGTTAGCGTTCTGCTCAAGCAGAACCAAGGGATCTTCGCCTTCCAACGTCGCTTTATGATCGAGCAGTTTGACTTCAATGATGTCACCGCCACGTGGATCGATCAGAATGCCGAACTTATCAGTGGTTACACTGACCAGATCACCTGTTGCTGCAGCCAGTGTGGACGTTGCTGCACCTGCGGTTGGTAGATCAGCTTCAGCTGCTGGCGCTGCGCTTGGCAGGTCGTTACCTGCGGCTGGCTGGTACGCTGAAACTGATTCAGTTTGAGTTTGTTGTGCTGCGACGGGAGTGTTGTAATCAGCATTCCACTGGAGAACCAGCATGTATGAGATTAGACCGAGTGCGCCGAGTAGAATGACTCGCTGTATATCCATGGCGAATTAACCATTACCTTTATTTGAGGTTTGGGCTTTTAAAGCCTGCTTGTTTAAACGTTTCCAACTTTTCGCTATGAGCGCATGTAATTGCTCGTTTTCCAGCTCATCAATACCACGTCGAGATAAAACAACAATGTCGACATTAGGGAGCTGATGCTGGTTAAAACGAAAAGACTCGCGAATGATACGACGAACGCGGTTTCGATTCACGGCTCTGCGAATATTTTTTTTGGAAAAAACGAATCCGATGCGGGGATGATCAGATTGGGAGTGGCGGGCAAGAATCAGTAGATGAGTATCACTGACCTTAAAATCGGCTTTGTCGAATACCCTTTTGAAATCACCGCCAGTTAAAAGTCTTAACTGGCGAGGGTATTCGAACTCAGCCATTTGGCATTCAGCAAGTCCGCTTAATTATGCAGACAAGCTAGCGCGGCCGCGTGAACGACGACGAGCAAGCACTTTACGACCGTTTTTAGTAGCCATACGAGCACGGAAACCGTGGTTGCGCTTACGCTTTAGTACGCTTGGTTGAAATGTTCTTTTCATTGCCTTGTCCTATTACAAGTCATTTATACGTCACAGATGTTGTATGGACATCTGCCTAAAAATCGAGACGCAAAATTCTATAGAAATCGCTAAGCAGTTGCAAACCTTTTGTTTGCTATCCATAAAAAAACCAGCCCGAGAGCTGGTTTTTTATCAGCTAAACGAGCTATTAGCGCATTTTACGCTGCATGTAGCCGTCTAGAGGACCTTCTGAAACAGACATCCACTGGTTCTGGTCTTTCTGGAACGCAGCCATGCTGTCGTAGATGCGTTTGAAGTCTGGGTGTTCAGCAGAAAGCTCTTTGTAAGTTTCCTGTGCAGCTTCCCAAGCAGCATCCATTACGTCTTTCGGGAAGACCTTCATCTTAGTACCACCCGCTAGGATAGTCTTAAGTGCTTCTGGGTTCTTCGCATCGTAGAAGGCAGTTGTCTTAACGTTTGCACGCTCAGCTGCTGCTGCAACAATGTTCTGGTACTCAACTGGTAGAGCGTCGAACTTCTCTTTGTTGATGTAGACAGAAAGGTTTGGAGCCGCTTCCCACCAACCTGGAGTGTAGTAGTACTTAGCAACCTTGTTGAAGCCCATCTTCATGTCATCGAATGGACCAACCCATTCAGCTGCATCGATAGTGCCTTTCTCTAGTGATGGGAAGATATCGCCACCCGGGATAGACTGAGGCACAACGCCTAGCTTCTCGATGATCTTACCGCCCATACCACCGATACGCATCTTTAGACCCTGAAGATCGTCTAGTGATTTAACTTCTTTGTTGTACCAACCACCCATCTGTACACCCGTGTTACCTGATGGGAATGGAACGATGTTCGATTTAGCGAAAAGCTCTTTGATCATTTCGCCGCCACCACCGAAGTTGTACCAAGCTTGGAACTGACGGTAGTTAAGGCCGAAAGGAACGGTTGTATCTAGAGCGAATGCTGGGTTTTTACCGAAGTAGTAGTATGACGCTGTGTGACCTGCTTCGATCGTACCGTCTGATACTGCGTCAAAGATCTGCATAGTGCCTACGATTTCGCCCGCAGGGAATACACGAATCTTGAATTTACCGTTGGTCATCTTCTCTACTTCTTCAGCGAAGTAGACACCGCCCATGTAGAAGCCGATACCTGGAGGTACAGCCGACTGTAGGCGCCAGTTAAGTTCTGGAAGCTCAGCAGCTGAAGCTGCAGTTGCTGCTGAAACGGCTGCTGCTAGTACAGCACCTTTAAACAGATCTCTACGTTTCATGATATTTCCTTGTGTTTGCCTTTTCGGCGTTTATTGTTAGTTAGGACACAGCTAATACTAGCTATAACCAGCCACCATGCAAGAGTATTAATTATTTGCCTGAATCAACCTGCTACTTTGGTCTAACTAATCAGGTGATCTGGTAGGACCAGTTAACCCTTAAATTTCTCTTTGATGGTTCAAACATGGCCATTTAATAGGCTTTTCGATCTGAAATTAAGACTTAAGTCTATATCTATCGTTTGTTCTGGTATGACCAGTTGCAACCTCTTCTTGTACCACACTTGAAAACCGGTCACACTGCGAGGCTATAACAAATAGATCAGAGAGCGTGTTTAAGGAATGAAAGCTTTACTGAAATTCTCAGCGGGCATTGATGCAATCAATGGCTGGGTTGGCAACTACATTAAATGGTTAATTCTTGCAGCGGTATTGGTCAGTGCAGGTAACGCAACAACTCGTTATCTGTTCAGTATCGCGTCTAATGCAATGCTGGAGTTGCAGTGGTACCTGTACGCTGCTGTGTTTACGGCGGCAGCGGGCTATGTGCTTAAACTAAATGAGCACGTACGCATCGATGTGGTGAGTCAGCGCATCTCACCAAGAGCCCGCAACTGGATTGACGTTATTGGTCTGCTCTTCTGTGTGATGCCGGTCAGCCTCTACATCTGCCTACAATCCATTCCCAATCTTTTAGAGACCTATGCTAACCAAGAGGTGAGTCAAAATGCGGGTGGCCTGCTGCGTTGGCCAGTGCGTGCAATGATTCCTCTCGGTTTTGGTTTGTTATTCATCCAAGCATTCAGCGAATTGATTAAGCGCTGGGCTTTTCTAAAAGGCTATATCGAAGATCCGCTGAGTAAAGGTGGTCACGTAAACATGGACGACGAGCAGGAGACGGCGTAAATGGAATTTCTAGCGGATAACATCGCGCCGATTATGTTCGGCACTCTGATCATCTTCCTTCTATCGGGCTTCCCAGTTGCGTTTAGTTTGGCAGCTAACGGCATTCTGTTTGCGATCATTGGTCATGAGCTTGGTCTATTGGATTGGGTGCTGCTTCAGGCAATACCTGAACGTATCTACGGCATTATGCAGAACGACACTTTGCTGGCGATTCCGTTCTTCACCTTCATGGGGATTATCCTGCAACGCTCAGGCATGGCAGAGGACCTGCTTGAATCGGCAGGGCAGTTGTTTGGGCGAGTACCGGGTGGTCTTGGTTATGCTGTCATTCTTGTCGGTGCGCTCCTCGCGGCAACGACGGGTGTTGTGGCAGCATCGGTGATTTCAATGGGCCTTATCTCCTTGCCGGTTATGATGCGATACCGTTATCACTACCCGACAGCGGCGGGTCTTCTGACCAGTGCCGGCTCGCTGGCACAGATCATCCCACCTTCACTGGTGTTGATCGTACTGGCCGATGTGCTTTCACTGTCAGTTAAAGATGCTTACATGGGTGCTATGCTACCGGCGGCAATGGTTGTGAGCTTCTTACTTCTATACATGTTCGCATTGTCGATCTTCAAACCGGCGATGGTTCCACCACTGCCAGCAGAGGCGCGTACTCTTCAGGGCACCAAGCTGATGGTGTCGGTTCTGACCGCGATGCTGCCACCGATCATTTTGATCTTCTTGGTATTGGGAACCATCTTCGTTGGTTGGGCAACACCGACCGAGGGTGGGGCAATGGGTGCTGTGGGGGCTCTATTGCTCTCGATCATCCGTCGTCGTCTGACGCTGGAGGTTATCAAAGGGGCTCTGGACTCAACGGCCAAACTGTCGACCTTCGTCATGTTTATTTTGGTTGGTTCATCTATCTTTGCTCTATCCTTCCGAGCAGTAAACGGTGACCTATGGATTGAGCACCTGTTTAGCTTTATCCCTGGTGGTGAGCTTGGCTTTGTTCTATTTGTCAGCTTATTGGTATTCGTACTCGGCTTCTTTATCGACTTCTTCGAGATAGCATTCATCTTGATGCCACTAATTGGCCCGGTTGCGGCAAACATGGACATCAACATGGTGTGGTTCCTCGTCGTGGTTGGATTGAACATGTCGATGTCGTTCTTAACACCTCCCTTTGGCTTTGCACTCTTCTACCTGCGAAGTGTGGCTCCAAAGAGCGATTACAAGGATGAGATTACCGGTCGTTTGGTACATGGCATGAAGACCATGGAGATCTACCGAGGGGCTATTCCATTCATCCTGATTATGCTGACATCACTGGCGTTGATCATCATCTTCCCAGAGATAGTGACCTACAATCTTGATGCACCTTTGGATGTTGATCTGGATACGATAGAGATCACTATCGATGGTATGGGTGGTGGTGACGACCCATGGGGCGCTGACGCGTCGGACCCATGGGCTGAGTAATACTATCTACGTTGAAAAGGCTGCTTCGGCAGCCTTTTTTGTGCCTGTTTTTACGTTGATTGTCAGTTTTTTGTGAATAAGTCTGTTTATAACTTATGAAAAAGCTGTCATTTAGTTGTTAAGTTCTGGAAAAAGTCGGATATAGGTCAAAGGTTGTGAGGGCTTGTAACCTATTGATTTAAAAACCTTGCAGCTATTTATCTGAAAATTCTGTGGATAATTGCACCCATTGGGGATAAGATTCAACCATACTTCTAAAAACCCACTGGGACTCAACAAATGTTTCAAGATCTATGGCAACAATGCCTAGAAACGCTAAAAGATGAACTGCCGTCACAGCAGTACAACACTTGGGTTCGCCCATTGCGTTTGGATCTAGAGACCGAGTCGCACATTGTTCTACTGGCCCCAAACCGTTTCGTAAAGGATTGGGTCGCGGATAAGTTCGTTACCCGCTTTCAAGATGTCGTTGAACGCTTGAGTGGTGAATCTGCGCCACTTATCGAAATAAGCATAGCAGGGTCCGTTGCCTCACCCGTCACTCGTACTCGACCAGAAGTGGCTCGAGCAAAGCCAATGCGTGTTGAGGCTCAAGAGTCCCAAGCTGAATTCACGTCGACCTCTATTGTTGCCCCCTCTACTGATATTATTCAGCCTGAGCTTGAGGTTCAGCCAGAGGTGATGGAGCGAACGGTGCAGGTCGAGGGTGGTTTGCGCCATCAGACCAGTTTAAACCCCAGCTTTACGTTCGAATCCTTTGTTCAAGGTAAATCAAACCAGCTAGCCTCTGCTGCGGCTCAACAGGTGGCCGATAACCCGGGTGGTGGTTACAACCCACTCTTTATTTATGGTGGTGTCGGCTTAGGTAAAACTCACTTGATGCATGCTGTGGGTGCAGAAATGCTTAAGCGTAATCCCAACGCTAAGATTGTCTACCTGCACTCAGAGCGCTTCGTAGCCGATATGGTTAAAGCACTTCAGCTGAATGCGATTAATGACTTTAAGCGCTACTACCGCTCGGTCGATGCACTGTTGATCGATGACATTCAGTTCTTTGCCAACAAGGATCGCTCGCAAGAGGAGTTCTTCCACACCTTTAATGCGCTACTTGAAGGTGGCCAGCAGATGATCTTGACCAGTGATCGCTATCCTAAAGAGATCGGTGGCATGGAAGAGCGCTTGAAGTCTCGTTTTGGTTGGGGTCTAACCGTGGCTATTGAGCCGCCAGAACTTGAGACGCGCGTCGCTATTCTTATGAAAAAGGCGCACGAAGCGCGAATTAAGCTTCCAGATGATGCCGCCTTCTTCCTTGCACAGAAGATTCGTAGTAATGTCCGAGAGTTAGAAGGTGCTTTGAAGCGAGTTATAGCGAACGCTCACTTCACTGGTAGTCCGATCACCACGACCTTTGTCAAAGAGTCGCTGAAGGATCTACTGGCATTACAGGACAAACAGGTTAGTATTGATAACATTCAGCGAGTGGTGTCTGAGTACTATAAGATCCGTGTAGCCGATCTTCACTCAAAACGCCGCAGTCGCTCAGTCGCTCGTCCAAGACAAGTTGCTATGTCTTTGTCTAAGGAGCTTACTAACCACAGCCTACCAGAGATAGGCAACGCATTTGGCGGTCGAGATCACACCACGGTCTTGCACGCGACACGAAAAATTAAAGAGTTGCGTGACAGCAATGCTGAGATCGCAGAAGATTACAAAAACCTGCTTCGTCATTTGACGACCTAACTGACAGACTGAGATAGGAATACGCATGAGATTCGTCATCACTCGTGAGGCTTTGATTAAACCACTACAGCTTGTTGCCGGCGTGGTTGAACGCAGACAGACACTGCCTGTGCTCTCGAACATTCTGATGGTGGCTGAGGGTGATCAACTTTCACTAACCGGTACCGATCTCGAAGTCGAGTTGGTAGGGCGCGTGCAGCTTCAAGAGCCGGCACAACCAGGTTCAGTGACCGTTCCAGCACGCAAGCTGATGGATATCTGTAAATCGCTCTCTGATGACGCTCGTATCGAGATGGAGTTGAGCGGTCAGAAGATGATCATCAAGTCGGGTCGTTCTAAGTTCTCACTAACAACCTTGGCGGCGTCTGAATTCCCGAATGTTGAAGATAGCCCACAAGCCTTCGAGTTAAGCTTGCCACAGTCAGAACTGCGTCAGTTGATCGAAAAGACAGGCTTCTCTATGGCGCAACAGGATGTCCGTTATTACCTAAATGGCATGCTACTGGAAGTAAGTGAAGACTCACTTCGTTCGGTTGCGACCGATGGTCACCGTCTGGCTACTTCGGCTTCTGCAGCGGATGTGCCAGCGGGTGGTGCGCATCAGATCATCGTGCCTCGTAAAGGTATTCTTGAGCTAGCTCGATTACTCCAAGGTGGTGACTCACCGGTTACACTGGTTATTGGTGCATCACACATTCGTGCCAATGTCGGTGACTACACCTTCACGTCGAAGCTGGTTGATGGCAAGTTCCCTGACTACCAACGAGTGATCCCTAAAAACGGTGACAAGGTCGTTCTTGGTGATCGCCAAGAGCTGCGTCAGGTATTCCAGCGTATTGCGATTCTATCGAACGAGAAATATCGAGGTGTGCGTCTGACGCTCAGCGATGGCTACCTTAAAGTGACGGCAAATAACCCAGAGCAGGAAGAGGCAGAAGAGACTGTAGCTGTTGAGTACGAAGGTCCTTCGATCGATATCGGTTTCAACGTTAACTATCTGCTCGATGTACTCTCTATTCTTGGTTCCGATGTGGTTCGTTTCACCTTAGCTGATGCAAACAGCAGTGCGCTGATTCAAGGCTTCGATGATCCAAACTCAACCTACGTCATCATGCCAATGCGCATGTAATTAACGCTTCAATAGAGGCCGTCCCTAGGGCGGCCTTTTCTGTTTATGCGCATCAAGCGACTACAACTCTCTAATCTTCGATCCATTCAATCCCTGGCCTTTGATGCGTCAGCGGATATCAACATCATTCACGGTCAAAACGGCAGCGGTAAGACCAGTATTCTGGAAGGTCTTCACTTCTTGTCTGTGGCTCGCTCATTCAGAACTCACCAGAGCCGATATGTCATCTCTGAGGGCCAACAACAACTGACCTGTTTTGCGAAGATTGAAGGTGAATCTGACGCCGGTGGCCTAGGTGTTGAACGCACCCAGCAGGGTGATGTGCGTGCCCGTTTCAGAGGTGAAGAGATCGACTTAACGGCCCTTGCTGGCTTAGTGCCGATGCAGGTGATCGACTCTGAAAGTTTTACGCTTTTGGATGGTTCACCGTCTGTTAGACGACAATTTATCGATTGGGGCGGATTTCACCATTCTGCGGGGTTTATTTCCGTCTGGAGAGGCTTTCAAAGAGCGTTAAAACAAAGGAATTCACTGCTAAAACGTGGTAGTATTGATCGGTCGTTACGCGAGGTTTGGGATAGAGAGTTTATCCTTCACGCAGAACGACTTACAGAGCTTCGAAGCGCTTATGTTGATGCCCTTTTACCGCACTTTACAGGCATTGCTGAGCAGCTGGTTCGAGAGGTCGTTACGGATCTACGTTTTAGCCCAGGTTGGGACAGAGATCAGGATCTGCAGACTCTGTTAAATGAGAGTTTTGAACGTGATATGCGTCAGGGATTTACCTCCCTTGGGCCACAGCGTGCTGACCTTAAATTCAGGGTTGGAAGTCGCAGTGCCGCTGAGCACTTATCACGAGGCCAGAAGAAATTGGTCGTTAGTGCACTTAAACTTGCGCAGGGTCAGCTCTACGAGGCTACCCGAGGTCACTCCTGTATCTACTTGATCGATGACCTCCCTGCTGAGTTAGATAAAGAGCACCTGGCAACGTTTTGCTCGTTCTTGAAACAGAGCAACAGCCAAAGTTTTGTAACCTGTGTTGAGCCAAGCTCAATGCTAGAGGTATGGGGCGCAACTACTGACGGCGCCCTATTGAACGTCGATTCAGGTCAGTTAACTGCAAAGCAGACATTTGGAGAGATCTATGAGTGAGTCAAACCAAGATTACGATTCGTCCAGTATTAAGGTTCTTAAAGGCCTTGATGCCGTGCGCAAGCGCCCAGGGATGTATATCGGTGATACCGACGACGGTAGTGGTTTGCATCACATGGTGTTCGAGCTGGTCGACAACGGCATCGATGAGGCACTCGCAGGTTTCTGTAGTGAGGTGGGCGTAACGATCCATGCTGATGAGAGTATTACCGTCAGTGATAATGGTCGCGGCATTCCGACGGATATCCACGAAGAGGAGGGTGTCTCTGCGGCCGAGGTTATCATGACCGTCCTCCATGCCGGTGGTAAGTTCGATGACAACACCTATAAAGTCTCAGGTGGTCTTCACGGTGTTGGTGTGTCGGTGGTAAACGCCCTGTCGACTGAGTTGCGTTTGACCATTCGTCGTGCCGGTCAGGTTCACGAGCAGGTTTACAACCACGGTGTGCCAGCAGAGCCTTTAAAAGTGATCGGTGAAACCGATACCAGTGGTACGATCGTGCGCTTCTGGCCTAGCCCTGAAACCTTCACCAATATCGAGTTCCAGTACGATATTCTTGCTAAACGCCTTCGTGAGCTGTCATTCCTTAACTCAGGTGTTCGTATTCGTCTTAAAGATGAGCGCTCTGGTCGTGAAGAGATCTTTGAATACGAAGGAGGTCTAGCAGCCTTTGTTGATTTCCTTAACCAGAACAAGTCGCCTATTAACAGTATCTTCCACTTCAATGCGATACATGAAAATGGTGTCGGCGTTGAGGTCTCTCTACAGTGGAATGACTCCTTCCAAGAGTCGATTCACTGTTTTGCCAACAACATCCCACAGCGTGATGGTGGTACCCACTTATCGGGCTTCCGCGCCTCTTTGACACGTGGTTTGAACAGCTACATTGATTCTGAGTCGTTAAACAAAAAAGGCAATGTCAGCACCAGTGGCGATGACAGTCGTGAAGGTCTAACGGCGATCATCTCTGTTAAAGTGCCAGATCCTAAATTCTCTTCACAGACCAAAGATAAGCTGGTTTCGTCTGAAGTTAAAACAGCAGTTGAGCAGTTGATGGCAGAGCACTTCAATAACTACCTGCTAGAGAACCCATCTGAAGCGAAAGCGGTTGTGCAGAAGATGATGGATGCGGCACGTGCGCGTGAAGCTGCGCGTAAAGCACGCGAGATGACGCGTCGTAAAGGTGTGTTGGATATCGCTGGTCTACCGGGTAAATTGGCAGACTGCCAAGAGAAAGATCCGGCACTCTCTGAACTCTATTTGGTGGAGGGTGACTCGGCGGGTGGTTCTGCAAAGCAGGGCCGTGATCGTCGAACTCAAGCCATTCTTCCGCTTAAAGGTAAGATTCTTAACGTTGAGAAAGCGCGATTCGATAAGATGCTAACCTCAGCTGAAGTCGGCACTCTGATTACTGCGCTGGGTTGTGGTATCGGTCGCGATGAGTTCAACGTTGAAAAACTTCGTTACCACAGCATCATTATCATGACCGATGCTGACGTCGATGGATCTCACATTCGTACCCTTCTATTGACCTTCTTCTTCCGTCAAATGCCAGAGTTGATTGAGCGTGGCTACATCTACATTGCTCAGCCACCACTGTATAAAGTGAAGAAGGGCAAGCAAGAGCAGTACCTGAAAGATGATGAAGCGATGGATATGTACTTGCTTCAAGGTGCTTTGGAAGGTACTTCACTCTATCCTGCTGAAGATGCGCCTGCTATCACTGGTGCAGCGCTTGAGACGCTATTTGGTCGCTACCGTAAGGTGATGGCGATGATCAACCGTCTCTCTCGAATCTATCCAAGCCAGGCTTTGATGCAGTCACTCTATGTTCCGCGTTTGGCGGCCGATTCGCTGGGTGATAAAGCGGCGGTAGAGGGTTGGGCTAAAGAGCTACAAGCTAAGCTTGATTCTATTGTTACGTCGGGTTCAGAAGTCTACACAGTGGATGTTGAGTACGACCAAGAGCACAGCTCTTATGTGCCGGTTGTTAACGTATTGCTTCACGGTATTACGAATGCGTTTCGTTTTGAGGCTGACTTCTTCCGCTCTAAAGATTACGACTTGATCGTTGATCTTGGGGCTGAGCTTTCTGGCCTGTTAGCGGATGGTGCTTACCTTCAGCGTGGTGAGCGTCGAATGGATGTGACTGAGTTGGGTGAAGGTATTGAGTGGTTGATGGGTCTTGCGCGCCGCGGCAGTAACATTCAGCGCTACAAAGGATTGGGCGAGATGAACCCTGATCAGCTCTGGGAGACAACCATGGATCCTGATGCGCGTCGTATGCTTAAAGTGACCATCGAAGACGCTATCTCTGCCGATCAGCTGTTTACGACACTGATGGGTGATGAAGTTGAACCTCGTCGTGACTTTATCGAGTCCAACGCACTGAATGTCTCTAACCTAGATGTTTGATGTCTAGTGTTTTAGAGAAAGGGCGCCTATAGGCGCCTTTTTTATTTGTTTCACGTGAAACAAAAATATGCTCTATTACTAGGGTTAAGCTAATAAAACTAAGGAAACGCGTAATGGCTAAATATTATGAACACCCTACACAATATACAGATGAGGAGTGGGAGGCTAGGGTTCAGCTTGCGGGTGTCTATCGAGTGTTTGCTTACTTAGGCTGGGATGAGTCAATCTATAACCATCTATCCCTTCGTGTGCCTGGCAAAGAAGATCACTTCCTCATTAACCCTTTTGGTCTTCATTACTCAGAGGTAACAGCGTCAAACTTAGTTAAAGTTGATATAGAAGGAAATATTATTGGCCATTCTGACTGGCCAATCAATCCTGCGGGTTTTACTTTTCATGGGCAGATACATAAACAGGTTGAGGGCGGCCATTGTGTTATGCATGTTCATACGACCCCAACACTTGCTGTCTGCTGCCTTGAGGATGGGCTTAGTTTTAGCAATTTCTATTCAGCACAGTTATACGGAAAGATTGCCTATCATGACTTCGAAGGGATAACCGTTCATGCAGACGAGGGTGAGCGAATTCTAGAAAGTGCTGGTGATAAGCAGGTTCTGCTTTTAAGAAATCATGGTCCAGTGGTTATAGGTGAAACATTAGCGCAGGCCTTTGCATTAATGTGGCTTGTTAATAGAGCCTGTGAAGCTCAGTTAGCATCAATGTCGATGGGTAAGGTTAAAGAGATTCCAATTCCAGTGTTGGAAAAGTGTGTAAGGGATTCGCTCAATTTCAATCCTAAATATGGGGCAGGTGAGGATGCATTGGCAGCTATGATTCGAATAGTAGAGCGACAAGATCCATCGTTTAAACGATGATGTTTCACGTGAAACAGGCAATAAAAAACCCGAGCTGTGCTCGGGTTTTTTGATGGCCAATTAAGTTTAGCCAGCCAATTCCGAGATATCGGCGATACCACCAAATAGCTCTTTAAGTTGTTGCAGCATCGCAAGACGGTTTTGCTTAACGTCAGCGTCATCTGCCATGACACGAACCTCTTCAAAGAAGCGGTCGATAGGCTGGCGAAGATCAGCTAGAGCTTGAAGAGCGCCCTGGTAATCGCCTTCACCTGTCATTGATGCAACTGAACTGCTTAAACCGTTGAGTGCTTGAGCAAGCTCTTTTTCAGCCTCATCAGATAGCAGTGCATCGTTGATAGCGGTAGACGGTGTAGAGTCTAGTTTCGCAAGGATATTACCAACACGCTTGTTGCCAGCGATCAGTGCCGAGGCTGCTTCAAGTTGTGTAAAGGCCGCAACAGCATGAGCGCGACGCACAAAGTCTAATGGTTTACTTGGGCGAAGACCGTGGATCGACAGGTAGATCTCTGCGCTGATGCCCTCTTCTTCAAACCAGAAACGGAAACGTTCTAGCATGAATTCAAAGACATTCTCAGCAGCACTGTCCAAAGCAGGCAGTGCTTGGTAGTTTGATGCTGCTGTCTTAAGAAGCTCTTTAAGATCAAGATCCAGCTCATGTTCAACGATAATACGAAGCACACCCAATGCTGCACGACGCAGTGCAAATGGATCTTTAGAACCTGTAGGCGGCTGGTTGATCGCAAACAGACCGACCAGTGTGTCCAAGCGATCTGCCAAGGCTACAGCAATGCCTGTTTTAGAGGCAGGTAGATCGTCACCGGCAAACTTTGGCATGTACTGCTCATAGATCGCCTGTGCGACCTCTTGCTCTTCACCATCGTGCAGTGCGAAGTGGTAACCCATAAGACCCTGAAGCTCTGTGAACTCATAAACGGTATCTGTTAGCAGGTCACACTTAGCAAGTTGTGAAGCACGAGCGGCAAACGCTTCATTACCGCCAATCAGTTTGGCAATGGCAGTGGCCGTTGCTTCAATGCGAGCAGCTTTGTCCGCGACTGTGCCAAGCTCGTTTTGGAACACGACACTCTTTAGCTTCTCTAGGCGATCAATAAGAGGTGCCTTCTTGTCTGTCTCAAAGAAGAAAGCAGCATCGGCTAGGCGAGGGCGAATCACCTTCTCGTTACCTGCAATCACTTGCTGAGGATCTTTAGACTCAATGTTTGAGATCGTAATGAAGTACGGCATCAACTTGTTGTTGCTATCCACAAGGTGGAAGTACTTCTGGTTCTCTTTCATTGAAAGGATTAGGACTTGCTCAGGTACCTCAAGGAAGCGCTCTTCAAAACGTCCAGCCAAAGCAACAGGCCATTCGTTCAGTGCACAGACTTCGTCCAGAAGATCTTCATCGATCTCAGCAATGCCGCCAATACGAGCGGCTTCAGCAAGTACTTGTTCACGAATCATTTCGCGACGCTCAGCGAAGCTAGCCACAACTTTACCGGTATTACGAAGCGTGGCAGCGTATTCACCTGCAGTCATCAGCTCAATATCATGTGGGTAGTGGAAACGGTGGCCACGTGATTTACGACCTGAAGTAACCTCAAGAAGAGTACAAGGCAGAACCTCATCACCCAGAAGCGCAACGATCCATTTAACAGGGCGAACAAACTCAGTACGACTAGCCGCCCAACGCATACGCTTAGGAATCGGCAGGCCGCTCAAAGCGGTCTCAAGCATTCCTGGTAGAAGTTCTGAAGCAGGTTTACCAACCTCAGTACCGCGGTAAACGTAGTAGTCACCCTTGTCAGTATTCTCAATAACAAGGTCTTCAAGAGAGACACCGCAGCTGCCAGCAAAACCTTTAACGGCTTGTTCAGGTGCTTTTGCAGAAGGACCGCGTTTTTCAATGTTACGATCAGGCTGTTGGCAGTCTAGCTCTTTAACCAATACGGCCAAGCGACGTGGAGCAGCAAATAGCTCTAAAGATGAAAAGTTAAGCTGAGCATCGTTCAGTTGAGCCGTGAGGCTTTTTCCCAGTGCGTCTGACAGAGAGAGAAGTGCACCCGGTGGTAGCTCTTCAGTACCCAGTTCAAATAGAAAATCTTGATTACTCATTACTCGGCTCCCTCCAGTGATGCTAGGACTTCTTGGCGAATAGACTCTTCTGCCATTGGGAAACCAAGCTCTTTACGCTTGTTGTAGTA
Organism: Marinobacterium sp. xm-g-59; assembly: GCF_013283315.1. Classification (NCBI taxonomy): domain Bacteria; kingdom Pseudomonadati; phylum Pseudomonadota; class Gammaproteobacteria; order Oceanospirillales; family Oceanospirillaceae; genus Marinobacterium; species Marinobacterium sp. xm-g-59. Next base: position 49,253 of record NZ_WBYR01000009.1, read on the forward strand.
AGCTTCGGCAACACCGCGAGCCAACGTACGAACCCGAAGAATGTAACGTTGACGCTCAGTCGCCGAGATCGCGTGACGTGCATCCAGTAGGTTGAAGGTATGCGATGCCTTCATGACCTGTTCATAAGCCGGAAGCGGTAAGCCGACATCCAGCAGTTTTTGACACTCTTTTTCGTAGTGCTCAAAGTTGCTGAATAGGTGTGGCACATCAGCGTACTCAAAGTTGTAAGTCGACTGCTCGACTTCGTTTTGGTGGAAAACATCACCGTAAGTTACAACGGTACCATCAGGCGCTTTAGACCAAACTAGATCGTAAACACTGTCTACTTCTTGAACGTACATCGCTAGACGTTCAAGGCCGTAGGTAATTTCGCCAGTGACTGGGTAACACTCAAGACCACCGACTTGTTGGAAGTAGGTGAACTGAGTCACTTCCATACCGTTTAGCCAAACTTCCCAACCAAGACCCCAGGCACCCAAAGTAGGTGATTCCCAGTTGTCCTCTACAAAGCGAACATCGTGTGTCAAAAGATCAAAGCCGAGACGTTCAAGCGAACCAAGGTAGAGCTCTTGGAAGTTGTCTGGGTGAGGCTTCATCACAACCTGAAATTGGTAGTAGTGTTGAAGACGGTTTGGGTTCTCACCGTAACGGCCATCGGTTGGGCGTCGGCTTGGTTGAACGTAAGCTGAGTTCCAGCTCTCTGGGCCGATGGCACGCAGAGTGGTAGACGGGTGGAAAGTACCAGCACCCACTTCCATATCCAGTGGCTGAACAATTACACAGCCTTGCTCGGCCCAATACTGTTGTAGGGCAAAGATAAGACCTTGGAAGGTGCTTACATCAGGTTTGACAGTGTCGGTCACGACAGAAGTCCTCGGCTAGGATTTTTTGCAAAAAATTAGCCCAGAATTATACAGCATTCCTTAAGAATTTAAGAGGGGCGTAACCCTATCCATTTAATAGGGTTATCGGCGCCAGAAAGCCGGTGTTAGTAAGACTAATAAGGTAAATACCTCAAGACGTCCTAGCAACATCGCAAAGACCAAAATCCATTTGGCGGTAGTCGGTATATCACCATAGTGTGCCGCAACATCACCAAGGCCTGGGCCTAGGTTGTTGAGCGTAGCGCCGACCGCCGACCATGCCGTTACTTGATCCAGTCCAGTGGCTAGCAGTGCAACTAGCATCACCACAAATACGATCAAGTAGACCGAGAAAAACCCCCAAACCGCTTCAAGCACTTTGTTCGAAATTGGGCGTCTTCCCAACTTCACAGGCATGATGGCGTTCGGGTGGATCAGGCGCACAATCTCACGGTAACCCTGCTTCAGAATCAGCAGTAGACGTATCTGTTTCATACCACCACCGGTCGATCCTGCACAGCCCCCGGCAAAGGCTGCTAAGAAGAGTAAGAAGGGCAGCATGGCGGGCCAGTGTGCGAAGTCAGCGACGGCAAAGCCGGTCGTCGTTGCAATGGAGACAACCATGAAGACTGCTTTGCGCAGCGCCTCAATCGATTCATAGGTGCCGGTAAAGTCGAGCACAAACAGTGTAAACAGCGACAGGCTGATCAGAGAGAAGAGGTAAAACTTGAACTCTGGATCTGAGAAGTAGTGGGCGACACTGTGCTGTCGCCAAGCGGCAAAGTGAAGGCCGAAGTTAATCCCCGAAAGCACCATAAAGAGTACACAAATCATCTCAATCAGTGCGCTGTCATAGAATCCAATACTGGCATCGTGTGTTGAGAACCCGCCAATGGCGACAGTAGAGAAGCTGTGGCCAATTGCATCGAACAGCTCCATTCCCGCTGCCCAGTAGCCCAGTGCACAGGCAATCGTCAGCGTCAGGTATATGTTCCAGAGTGCTTTGGCTGTTTCGGTGATTCTAGGTGTCAGCTTTGAATCTTTTACCGGGCCAGGTGTTTCAGCACGGTAGAGCTGCATCCCACCGATGCCTAGCATTGGCAGTATCGCGACGGCTAGGACGATGATACCCATACCCCCCAACCACTGCAGCTGCTGACGATAGTAGAGCAGGGACTTGGGAAGCGTATCCAGCCCAGTGATCACGGTCGCCCCTGTTGTCGTCAGACCAGAGACAGCCTCAAACAGAGCGTCGGTAAAGGTAAAGTTTGTTTCGGCCGAAAAGTAGATAGGTAACGAACCGAAGAAGCCCAGTACCGTCCAGAATAGAACGGTAATTAAGAATCCGTCGCGTGTTCGCAGATCTTGGCGGACTCGCATGAAGGGGAGCCAGATTAAGAAACCGGTACACAGCGTGACGAAGAAAGCCCCAACAAAGGCTTGAATATTGCCATCGTCGTAGATCATCGAGACGAGGGCTGGCGGAAGCTGAGTGATGCTGAATATCATCAACAGCAGGCCAAGTATTCTGAGAATCACTTTGAAGTGCATGGGAGCCTCAGAAGAAGGTTAGGCCGACGGTAAAGAGCTTCTCTACCTCGCCAATTTGACGGTTATCGATGAGGAACAGAATGACATGGTCGCCATCTTCAACCACGACGTCATCGTGGGCAATTAATACCTGGTTATCTCGCACAATGGCACCGATGGTCGCACCCGCGGGTAGCGCAATATCCTCAATGGCGCGCCCAACGACTTTAGAGCTTGACGGGTCACCGTGGGCGATCGCTTCAATCGCTTCTGCTGCACCACGGCGCAGAGAGTGAACCGCGGCAACATCGCCGCGACGTACGTGGGCCAGTAGGGCGCCAATGGTGGTCTGTTGTGGTGATATGGCAATGTCGATAACGCCACCCTGTACAAGGTCAACATAGGCAGGGTTGTTGATCAGCGTCATCACCTTTCTGGCCCCTAAACGTTTGGCCAGCATCGATGCCATGATGTTAGCTTCGTCGTCGTTGGTTAGGGCACAGAATACATCGACATCATCAATGTTCTCTTCGAGAAGCAGTTCCGAATCTGAAGCGCTGCCGTGCAGAACAATGGTGCGGTTTAGATCGCGTGCCAAGTGGTTGCATCGATCTAGGCTTCGCTCAATCAGTTTGACCTGGAAGTCATCCTCAATCGATTCGGCTAGTCGGAATCCGATGTTGCCACCCCCGGCAATCATGATGCGTTTGTAAGGGTTATCTAATCGGCGCAGTTCGCCCATAACCGAACGTATATCGCCGGCAGCGGCGATAAAGAAAACTTCATCGTCCGCCTCAATCACCGTGTCACCGGTTGGAATAATAGGACGATCCTGTCTGAAAATGGCTGCTACACGAGTGTCGACATTGGGCATGTGCGCTCTGAGCAGGGCGATTTCACGACCCACCAGTGGGCCACCGTAATAGGCCTTAACGGCAACTAATTGCGCTGCGCCATCGGCAAAATCGAGAACCTGAAGGGCGCCTGGGTGATGGATCATTCGGGCAATGTGTTGTGTCACCAAGTGCTCAGGGCTGATCAATACATCAATTGGGATGCCGGCAACGTTGTTCTCTTTCTGCGTATTGAAGAGCTTACCTTCTGAGTAGTTGTAAGCTTGGTCACGAACACGGGCAATCAACTTTGGCACGCGAAAATGCGACCAAGCGACCTGACAGGCAACCATGTTGATCTCATCTGAGTTAGTCACTGCGATCAACATGTCGGCATCTTCTACGCCAGCGCTATGCAGAATAGTCGGCAGCGAAGCTTGGCCTTCAACCGTACGAATATCTAGACGGTCGGCAAGTTCTCTGAGTCTTGGGCCATCGACATCAATGACAGTAATATCGTTGGATTCACTGGCGAGATGCTCTGCTAGAGAGCCACCCACCTGTCCTGCACCCAGAATAACAACGTTCATGTAGCGCTTAAGCCTCTTCTATTCGCTTGATGCGGGCGTAGTAGAAGCCATCATGGCCTCCATTTTGTGGAAACAGCTGCCGACCGGCAGGTCTCTCTATGCCCCATTCTGCGACTATTTTGCACTCTTTCGCATCCGAGTGCTCTTTCAAAAATCGTTCGACAACACGCTCGTTCTCTTGTGTGAACACTGAGCAGGTTGCATACAGCAATGTACCACCAGGCTTGAGCATATCCCATAGGTTATTAAGGATCTCAAGTTGAGTGGTTGCAAGACCCAGCAGATCTTCATTACGACGCAGTACTTTTATATCTGGATTACGACGAATGACACCGGTAGCACTACAGGGTGCATCCACCAGAATTCGATCATAAGCGTCACCGCTCCACCAATCCCGTTGAGCGGCATCACCGACAATGACACCCGCACTCTGCTCTAGTCGTTCTAAATTCTCTTCGATGCGCGCTACTCGTCGAGGCTCTAACTCCAGGGCATCGATCTCAATATCATCTTCCAATTCAAGAAGGTGACAAAGCTTACCGCCGGGTGCGGCACAGGCATCGAGTATGCGTTCGCCCGCTTTTACACCCAGCAGTTCTGCAGCCAATTGTGCCGCTTCATCCTGAACCGAGACCTGCCCCTCTGCAAAGTGTGGCAGCTTATCCACAGAGCAGGGCGTCGTTAGGTAGATGGCATCGTTTGAGAACAATCCAGCGGTTGCTTCGATTTCTGCACTGTTCAGTATCTCAAGGTAGGTATCACGATCGCTTTTCGAACGATTGACCCGCAGGCACATTGGTGGGCTCTGATCGTTTTCGGTCATTATGCTTTGCCAGTGATCGGGCCAGTTGTGCTTGAGTTTAGCGATCATCCACTCTGGGTGATTCCAGCGGCCAGTCTCGGTCTGCTGGATATCAGCTTCTAAACTAACCTTTTCACGCTGGTAACGACGCAACACGGCATTCAACAGTTTTGCGGCCCAAGGCTTACCCATCTGCTTAGCGCCTTCAACGGTCTCGTTGATGACAGCATGCTCAGCCGTCGAGAGATGTCTCAATTGGTAGAGCGCGCTCAACAGTAGGGCAAAGACGTCAGTGTCCTCTTCTCTAAAAGGCTTGCGCAGACACTCATGGCTGAGCGCTTCAAGCTGTGGATAGAAACGAAGCGTGCCGTAGCAGATCTCTTGAAACAGAGCGCGGTCACGAGGCTCGACTCGAGAGAGCATGCCCGGGAGTCGGCTAGAGAGTGAGCCGTTGTGTTGTAACAGCTGCGATAGAAAAACAGCCACTTGCACCCTTAGGTTAGCGGTATTACTCAAAGCGCATACCCTCAACAAATGGGTGGTTGTTTGAATTGAGTAGTGCCGACGCTTCAGTGGCGCGACCGCCTGGCATCTGAATGGTTTTGATCAGCAAAGAGCCTTCGCCACACCCGATCAGGACACCCTGTTTATCGGCTTTGATCAGAGCGCCAGCATCACCGGCTTCTGATTGTGCTTCCGCTCTCCAGATGCGTACGCTTTTATCATCAAGGGTTGTGTAAGCCACTGGCCAAGGAGAGAGGCCGCGAACCTGACGGGCGATCGCGTCTGCCGACTCTGTCCAGTCAATTTTACCTTCGGCTTTCTCAAGCTTATTGGCGTAGTTAGCTAACGCATCGTCTTGAACTTCTGGCGTTAACTCGCCTGCCAACAGTGCAGGAAGTTGCTCAATCAGCATATTGGAGCCAAGTACTGCTAATCGATCATGCAGTTCGCCGCTGCTCTCTTGCTTATCGATTGGCGTAAACACCTTAGCCAGCATGGGCCCAGTATCCAGCCCAGCTTCCATCTGCATTAGCGTCACACCGGTCTCTTTGTCACCTGCCAGCAGTGCACGATGGATCGGAGCAGCACCACGCCAACGCGGCAGAATAGAGGCGTGTACGTTAACGCAACCCAGTTTTGGTGTGTCCAATACAACCTGCGGCAGTATCAAACCGTAGGCAACAACAATCATTAAATCAGCGTCGATCGCAGCCAGTTCCGCCTGAGCCGCTTCATCACGCAGTGAGAGTGGCTGAAACACGGGAATATTTGCTTGCAGTGCAATCTGCTTAACAGGGCTCGCTTGTAACTTCCTACCACGGCCCGCTGGTCGATCGGGTTGGGTATAGACGGCTACCACATCAAAGCCGGAGTCGATCAGGGCCTGTAGATGAGAGGCGGCAAAATCTGGGGTTCCGGCAAATATAATTTTAGACAATTCGATATCCTAAAATGAAACAGGCTTGCCAAGGTGAGCGGCAAGCCTGTCTGATCTTTAAGCCTGAGCGGCTTCTAATTTATGTTTCTTCTCGAGTTTTCCGCGGATTCGATCACGTTTCAATCGAGAGATATGGTCAACAAACAGCTTGCCGTTCAGATGATCCAGCTCGTGCTGAATACAGACCGCTAGCAAACCATCAGCGATTAACTCATAAGGTTCACCATCACGACCAATCGCATTCAGCTTAACGCGCTCTGGGCGAACGACGTTTTCGTAGAATCCAGGGACAGAGAGGCAGCCCTCTTGCATCTGTTCAGTCTCGTCGGTTAACACTTCAAAAGAGGGGTTAATTAAAACCAGTGGCTCATTACCCTCTTCGGATATGTCGATCACGACGATCTGTTTATGAATATTGACCTGTGTTGCCGCTAGGCCAATGCCGGGGGCGTCGTACATGGTTTCAAACATGTCATCGATGATCTTACGTACCTCATCGTCGACCGTCTCAACCGGCTCAGCAATGGTGCGAAGGCGCGGGTCTGGGAACTCTAAAATTTTAAGCAGTGCCATACCGTTTAGTGATCTCTCTTAATCGGATAACTAGTAACATTGTTAATATTGTCTATTATACCTATTAGGACTCTGTTTGCATGTGGTACACGTTAAGCAGTGCAATCGAATAGATAAGCGTCAAACGCTGAAGGACAGTATGTTTAAACGGATAAAACAGATCGCTGCCGTTGCATTGGGTTTAACCTCTATGCTGGCGCAAGCTGACACCATCAAGTTGGCGCAAGATGCCCCCTCGGAATACACCGTTGTTAAAGGGGATACCCTGTGGGATATCTCCGCGCGTTTCCTGAAAAGCCCTTGGCTCTGGCCTAAGGTTTGGGAAGTAAACTCGCAGATCTACAACCCTCATCTCATTTACCCTGGAGATGTCATCTACCTCTACTGGGAAGATGGTGAGCCACGCCTGGGTCGTAAACCAGGTACTCTGGTGTTAACGCCTGAGGTTAAAGTCGTTCCCCGCGAAGAGGCTATCGCTTCGATCCCTCTGCGTGATGTACAAGCCTTTCTCAATGATAGCCGAGTGGTTGATAATCAAATGTTAGCGGATGCGCCCTACGTGCTGGGTGGTAAAAACCAACGCATCCTCGCTGCCAATGATGATCGAGTCTATGTTCGAGGTGAATTGTTAGATGACAGTCGTCAGCAATCACTCTACCGCCCTTTGACCGAGTATGTAGATCCCAACACCGGTGAGTCTTTAGGTTATGAGCTACACCGCGTCGCTGATGCGCTGGTTCGTGGTTCTGAAGGCGACACAATCAGTGTTGATATTCGCAACAGTACTGAAGAGGTGCGTTTAGAAGATATTCTGATTCCAACTGGCGAAGCGCCACTGGTGACTCGGTTTATGCCACGCCCTGGTCCAGAGGTCGATAATGTTGAAGTCATCGCCGTATTAAATGGCGTTGCCAACATTGGTCAGTTTAACAGTGTCACAATCAATGCTGGCGAGCGCGAAGGAATCGAACCAGGCAGTGTCTACGCGATCTACAATCGTGGCGAAGAGATTCGTGACCCTAAAACAGGTGAAAAACTTCAACTACCAGCCGAGCGTGCCGGTGAGTTGATGGTCTACAAAGCCTTCGACAAGGTCAGTTATGCGCTGGTGATGCGTGCAACCGAAGTGATTCAGGTTGGTGACCCGCTTCGTCAGCCTTAACGTCACAATATTAGACAATCGCTGCACAAGGATGTGCAGTGTCAGGAGCAAGGATGCCAGCCGAATCGATCGACTGGGTTGCACTGCGCCTTTTGGCCATGCGACCCGCTTCCAATCTAAAATTCATTCAACACACTGACTGGCCCGATCGGCTAAAAGACTCTAAGTGCTTAATAGAGCAGTTGGAGCTGTTTAACGAAAGTCAGTTCGCTGTCAGGCAGATAAAGTCACTCTACGATCATGCCGAAAAGCATCTAAATGTTATTAAAAACATAGATTGTGACGTTATCTGCTTTGAAGATAGCCGTTATCCCGAATTGCTTAAATCGATCTACGATCCGCCTGTGGTACTCTTCTCAAAAGGCAATGTGCAGGCATTGAATGACCCTCAAGTCGCTATGGTGGGTGGGCGAAAATCATCCAGCTTGGCCCGTGCAACCGCACAGAGATTTGCTCAAGAGCTAACCCAAGCAGGCGTTCATGTCACCAGCGGGTTAGCCATAGGTATTGATCACGCAGCTCATCTCGGCGCAATAGCAGGCGGCCCAGGTACAACAATCGCCGTTATGGCAAACGGCCCAGATCTGGTGTACCCACAACGGCATCAGCGGCTGGCACAGCAGATATTTGACTCAGGCGGGCTGTTAGTCACTGAGCAGTTGCCCGGTATCCAACCCAGACCCTACCTATTTCCAGAGCGTAATCGCATCATCAGTGGTATGAGTCTGGGAACCTTAGTCGTTGAAGCCGCTATTAAGAGTGGGTCACTGGTCACGGCGCGTTTGGCGCTGGAGCAGGGGCGGGAGGTATTTGCCATACCGGGTGCGATTACCAATGAGCTTGCAAGAGGCTGTCACCATCTTATTAAAGAGGGAGCTCAGTTGGTTGAAACGGTCTCCGATATCTTGGCGTCACTCTATCTGCCGCTCACTTCAGATCGTGAACAGAAGCCGCCCGTTGAGTCGGATGATCCCATAATCCATGCCCTGCATCAGCAACCGTTAACCGCCGATCAGCTAGCTGCAAAGCTCAGTATTCCGATTGGACAGCTTCAGCGTCTGCTCGTGGAACTAGAAATCTCAGGAATTATTGGCCGAGAGGGAGCCCGTTACGTCGTTCTTCGGTAGAATAGCGTTTTTTCCAAAGTAAGATTCTGATTATGGTGAATGATTGGAGCATTAAACAGGCCGTAGAGGTGGTCCAGCAGGGTGGCGTGATTGCCTATCCTACAGAGGCGGTTTGGGGGTTAGGTTGTGACCCTTGGAACGAGCATGCCGTGAAACATCTGTTAGCGGTTAAACGCCGCCCTATGCATAAGGGCTTAATTTTAGTGGCAGCCAATATTGGGCAGGTTGAGCCACTGCTGCAGAATCTGACAGCAGAGCAGCGTCAGGTTGTTGAAGCAAGTTGGCCGGGCCCCAATACCTGGTTGATACCGGATACCAACGAGATGATCCCTGAGTGGGTTAAAGGCCAGCACAGCTCTGTTGCTGTTCGTGTCTCTGCACATCCCATCGTGCAGGCGCTCTGCAACCGTGCCGATATGCCATTGGTATCGACCTCTGCTAATCCCTCATCTGCAGTACCAGCGAAGAGTAAGTTGAGAGTAAGTACTTACTTTGGAAATAGAATTAATTATCGTGTTCAGGGAGCATTAGGCGATTCGGATCGACCATCCGTGATTCGTGATGCACTGACTGGACAGACCCTACGAGTTTAGAGACGGAGATTGCTAATGAGCAAACCGAGCGTAGCAGAAGTAAAAGCCTTCTTAATGGATCTTCAGGATCGTATCTGTAATGAGCTAGCAGCAGCCGATGGTGGCGCTGAGTTTGTTGAGGACTCTTGGGATCGACCCGAAGGCGGCGGTGGCCGAAGCCGAGTCATTACAAACGGTGCGGTGTTTGAAAAGGGCGGCGTTAACTTTTCGCATGTTCACGGTAATCAGATGCCGGCATCGGCAACGGCGCACCGTCCTGAGCTTCAAGGCCGTAACTTTGAAGCGATGGGTGTCAGCCTTGTGATGCACCCTAAAAATCCTAAAGTGCCGACCTCACATGCCAATGTTCGTTTCTTCATTGCGGAGAAAGAGGGCGAAGAGCCAGTTTGGTGGTTCGGTGGTGGATTTGATTTGACCCCTTACTACGGCAATGAAGAGGATTGTGTATTTTGGCACCAAGTGGCTAAAGACGCTTGTGATCCTTTTGGTGACGATGTCTACTCTCGTTATAAAAAGTGGTGTGATGACTACTTCTTCTTGAAGCATCGTGGCGAGCCTCGCGGTATCGGCGGCCTCTTTTTCGATGATCTGAATGAGTTGGGTTTTGATCAAAGTTTTGCGCTGATGCAGTCCATTGGTAATGCCTACACTAAAGCCTATGTACCGATTGTCGAGCGCCGTCGTGATGAGCGTTATGGTGAAGCTGAGCGTGATTTCCAATTGCACCGTCGCGGCCGTTACGTTGAATTTAACCTAGTGTTTGACCGTGGCACCCTGTTTGGATTGCAGACTGGTGGCCGAACCGAATCGATTCTGATGTCGCTTCCACCGGAAGTGCGTTGGGACTACAACTGGGCACCTGAACCCGGTACAGAAGAGGCGCGTTTGACTGATTACTACCTGCAATCGAGAGACTGGTTAGGCTTAGAAGCATGATCGATCAGTACCGAGTAACAGGCAATCCGATCAAACATAGTCTGTCACCCAGAATTCATAGCCACTTTGCTCAGATAACGGGTGAAGCTTTGGACTATACGGCTCAGTTGTTAGAGGCGGATACCTTTACGGAGACGTTGAGGGCTCAACTGACCTCTGGAGAGATCAAGGGCTCTAATGTGACCTTGCCATTTAAAGAGCTAGCTTGGCAGCTTGCACAGGTGCGCACAGCGCGCGCGGAGACTGCCGGTGCAGCGAACACTCTCTGGTTAAATGAGCAGGGCGACATTTGTGCTGATAACACCGACGGCATTGGTCTGTTAACTGATCTAAAGAACAACTTGGGTTTGGAATTAGCCGGCAAGCGCGTCTTGATACTGGGTGCAGGTGGCGCTGTGCGTGGTGTCATTCAGCCGATGTTAGAAGCTCAGGTTGCGAGCGTTGTGATAGCGAATCGCACGGTCTCTAAAGCTCAGGTTATTGCCGATGTCTTTGCGGACGCGCCCGTCTCTGCTTGCGGCTATGATGACATTACGGGGCCGGCTTTCGATCTGATCGTCAATGGCACTTCGGCCAGTATTGGCGGTGAATTGCCCCCTGTGCCTGCTGAAGCGATCGATGCCAACAGTTGTGGTTACGACATGATGTACGGTGCCGAACAGACGCCATTTTGTGCCTGGTGCCAACAGCATGGTGCACGTGCCATAGACGGTCTGGGTATGTTGGTTGAACAAGCGGCGGAGTCCTTCGCAATTTGGCGAGGGGTGAAACCCGAAACAGCCGAGATTCTTAATCAGCTCAGATCCGAACTGCAACACAAATAGCATTGACTTAGAGAGGGGAGCGCTTCAGTCTAAGGGTATCAATTCGCTGTATTGGATGCCCCGCATGGAAAAGCTAGCCCCGCTCTCAGTCGATCAACTCTACCGTACCTGCGATACCGATCTTCTCCCGTTTAAAACTACCGATAACCTAGAGGGCTTCGCCGGCTTCTTTGGTCAAGATCGTGCGCTTGAAGCGATGGAGTTTGGGGTAGGCATGAACCGCCCCGGCTACAATCTATTTGTGATGGGTAACCCGCACACAGGACGTTTCTCCTTTGCGATGGAGAATCTGCGAGAAGCCGCTAAAAGCCAATCCAAGCCATACGATTGGTGTTACCTAAAGAACATACAAGACACTCGTCACCCTCAAGCACTGCGCCTACCCGCCGGTAAAGCCGTTAAGTTGCAGCACGATCTAAGCAAGCTACTTAATCGTGTCGTTACCGAGCTACCTGCCGCCTTTGAAAGTCCCGCTTATCAGCGTGAAAAATCGAAGATTGAACGTGACTTCAACCGTCTCTATGACAAAGCAGTAGAGACGGTCGAGAAGCAGGGGCGTGAATACTCCATCGCGGTTTATCGTGATGCGGGCACGATTGGATTTACGCCCGTAGCGGAAGGGCAAGCCATCGATGAGGCGGTCTTTTCGGCGCTTCCGGAAGAGATCCGTGATGCCTTTTCAACACACATATCCGAACTGGAAGAGCTGCTTAATGAGCAACTGACAGAGATGCCACGCTGGCGCCGTGAGGCCGCTGAAGCACTGCGTTACCTCGATCGTGACACCGCTCGTCATGCACTCAAACCACTGTTTGAAGAGGTGCGAGGCGATTACTCAAATCTGAAAGGGGTGAACAGCTACCTTGAAGATGTAGAGCGTGATCTGATTCGTAACGCCGGTGAGATGATTGCCGAAGGCATTTTTGAGAACAAATCCGAGACCGCTCGTCGCGAATTCATGAACGAGAACTACGGTCTTAATCTGCTCGTGGATAATGAGAAGACCAAAGGCGCACCAGTGGTCTATGAGGCGCACCCAAGTTACGAAAATCTGTTTGGGCGCATCGAGTACAACAGTGAAATGGGTGCCATGATCACCAACTACCGTCTGATTCGCCCGGGTGCACTGCATCGAGCCAATGGCGGTTACTTGATCATTGAAGCGGAAAAACTCTTTGAGCAACCCTTTGTCTACGGCGCCTTGAAGCGAGCGTTAAAAGCGCATGCGATTCGCATCGAGAATCCTGTCAGTGAGTATGCCGGTATCAGCACCGTAACGCTCTCACCTGAAGAGATCGATCTGGATGTAAAGATCGTCCTCATTGGCGCTCGTAACATCTACTACCTCTTGCAAGAGCTCGATCATGACTTCGAAAAGATGTTCCGTGTTGTGGTCGATTTTGAAGAGGATGTCGAGCGCACACCGGCGACCATTCGCCAGTACGCCCGTCTAATGAGCACGCTGGCCAAAGAGGAGAAGCTAGCACCGTTAACTCGTGAAGCGGTAGCGCGACTGGTTGAGCACTCCTCTAGACTGGCGGGTGATCAAGATCTTCTATCGGCGCATATCGGTGAATTAGTCGATCTACTCTGTGAAGCGGACTACCGTCGCGCTAAATCGAATGACAAATACATCGATGCGGCACACGTCGACGCGGCACTGTCGTCCAAAGAGCGTCGAACCGGGCGTCTCTCTGAAAAGATCCAAGAGGGTATTACCAACGAGACCGTTTTGATCGACACGGATGGTGAAGCGATCGGTAAATCCAATGGTTTGACGGTACTGCAGGTTGGTGATGTTAGCTTTGGTTCGCCGGCGCGCATTACCGCAACGGTTCACCCCGGTAGTCGTGGCATCGTCGATATTGAGCGTGAAGTCACACTTGGCCAACCGATTCACTCCAAAGGGGTGTTAATTCTGTCCGGTTACTTGGGTCACCGTTACGCTAAAGAGTTCCCGTTAGCGATCTCGGCCAGCATAGCGATGGAGCAATCCTACGGTTATGTGGACGGTGATAGTGCCTCAATGGCGGAGATCTGTACCCTGATCTCAGCGTTAACGCACATACCGATCAAACAGCAGTTCGCGATGACCGGATCCATCAACCAATACGGTGAAGTTCAGGCGATTGGTGGTGTTAACGAGAAGATTGAAGGTTTCTATCACCTCTGTGAGTCTCGCGGTTTAACCGGTAGACAGGGTGTGATCATTCCCAAAGCGAACGTACGCAACTTGATGCTGAAACAGGAAGTGGTGGATGCCGTGAAAGAGGGGCTCTTCTCAATCTACTCAGTCGCAACCGTTGATGAAGCGCTGGAGCTTCTAATGGGTCGCAGCGCAGGTAAAGAGAAAGCCGACGGCGTGTTCACCCAACGCTCTATTGGTGCTGAAGTGGTTAAACGCTTGCGTGAGTTGTCTAAGGCGAAGGCTTAGTCTATTTAGTCTCTGCCGTTTCTTAGAGTGGGGTCAGACCACAGGTCAGACCCCTGTTGGAGTCTTCTCGCAGAGGAGACGATGAGATATCGCCTCATTTCGCTTCGCTCAATAAAGCTCCAGCAAATTTTTAATTTGCCCAATCCTCGGCCAGATGCTCATTCTTCAGCTTCACATAGTTGGCAGCAGAGTAGCTGAAGTAGCTCATCTCTTTTTCGGTCAGGTCGCGAACTGCTTTGGCAGGGCGGCCCATGTAGAGCTTGCCACTCTCTAGACGCTTACCTGGCGGTACAAGCGCGCCGGCACCGACAACGACATCATCTTCAACGATTGCGCCATCCATTACCGTCGCTGACATACCAATCAGGACACGGTTGCCTATGGTGCAGCCGTGCAGCATCGCCATGTGACCGATGGTCACTTCATCGCCAATAATCAACGGATAGCCGTCAGGGTTATAGCTGCTGGCATGAGTGATGTGCAGGATTGCTCCGTCCTGAACATTGGTGCGAGCGCCGATACGAATATGGTTCATATCGCCACGGATCGCTGTCAGCGGCCAAACAGATGCGTCATCACCCAGCACCACATCCCCAATGACAACCGCACTGGGGTCAACAAACACCTTATCACCTAGGGTTGGGCTGATGCCTTTAAAAGGACGTAGTTTCATATCGCATTCCTTGAATAACTGATCCGCTCACCCCATTGTATAGTAAAGCGTATAGAGTTTTTGATCTCGGAGAGAGCGATGAGTAACCCACTGTTAGAACCATCTTCACTGCCACAATTCAGTACCATCAAACCTGAGCATGTTGTTCCCGCCGTCGATGAGCTATTGCAGCGTAACCGTGAGCGTATTGCAAAGATGACCGAACAACCACTGATGGATTGGCAGAGTTTAGTGGGTGAACTGGAACAGCTAAATGATGAATTAGCTCAAGCCTGGTCTCCGGTCTCTCATCTCAACGCCGTGGCGAATACCGATGAGATGCGCGAAGCGTATAACGCCTGCCTACCTAAACTCTCTGAATACTTTACTGAGCTTGGCCAGAATAAAAAGCTCTATGAAGCGTACGAACAATTTAGTCAAAGTGCGGCCTTCTCTGAACTTTCAGATGCTCAAAAGAAAGTGATTACTAACTCACTTCGTGACTTCCGTCTAGCGGGTATTGGTCTGCCAGAAGAGCAGCAAAAACGTTACGCCGAGCTTCAACTAAAACTCTCTGAATTGACCACTAAATTCTCTGAGAACGTCTTGGATGCGACACAGGGGTGGACCAAGCATATTACCGATGAGACCGAGTTAGCTGGGTTGCCCGATCATGTCCTTGAAGCGGCTAAGCAGGCGGCTGAAAGTGAACAGTTAGAGGGCTGGGTGCTGACTCTCGACTTCCCTGTCTACTATGCCGTGATGCTGCAGGCTGATAATCGTCAACTGCGTGAAGAGTTCTATACGGCCTATGCGACTCGTGCTTCTGATCAGGGGCCAAAAGCGGGTGAGTGGGATAACACCGATCTCATTGAGCAGATCCTGACCCTGCGCCTTGAGTTGGCGAAGTTGCTTGGGTTTACCAATTACGCGGAATATTCACTGGCCACTAAAATGGCTCAATCTACCGATCAGGTGGTGAACTTCCTTGAGGACTTAGCAGCTAAAAGCCGTCCTCAAGCCGCTAAAGAGTTAGAAGAGCTGACCGCTTTTGCTCAATCAGAAGAGGGTATGAGCGATCTGCAAGCTTGGGATATCACCTACTATGCAGAGAAGCTGAAACAGCAACGCTTCAACATTTCCCAGCAAGAGCTGCGTCCCTACTTCCCACTCCCTAAAGTGTTGGATGGGCTGTTCGCAGTAACCGAGCGCCTCTTTGGTGTCAGCGTTACTGAACTGAAAGAGTTTGATACCTACCATGACGATGTTCGACTGTTTGAGTTGAAGCGTTATGGTCAGGTACTCGCAAACTGTTACCTAGATCCATTTGCTCGTGCCGGTAAACGTGGTGGTGCATGGATGGATGACTGTCGTGTGCGCCGTAACATCAATGGTGATATTCAACTGCCCGTGGCGTATCTGGTCTGTAACTTCACGGCGCCTCTAGAGGGCCAGCCTGCACTACTAACCCATGATGAAGTAACGACACTGTTCCACGAGTTTGGTCACGGTCTGCATCACATGCTAACGCAAATGGAGCATGCCGATATCAGTGGTATTAACGGTGTGGCCTGGGATGCTGTCGAACTGCCCAGTCAGTTCATGGAGAACTGGTGTTGGGAGCCAGAAGCGTTGGCACTGATCTCCGGTCACCATGAGACAGGTGAGCCTCTGCCAGAAGATATGCTGAATCGCATGCTTTCGGCTAAGCAT
The DNA here is from genome assembly GCF_013283315.1 of Marinobacterium sp. xm-g-59. Taxonomy (NCBI): domain Bacteria; kingdom Pseudomonadati; phylum Pseudomonadota; class Gammaproteobacteria; order Oceanospirillales; family Oceanospirillaceae; genus Marinobacterium; species Marinobacterium sp. xm-g-59. The sequence continues at coordinate 65,327 of NZ_WBYR01000009.1, forward strand.
TTCCAATCGGGCATGATGATGGTGCGTCAGCTTGAGTTTTCACTGTTCGATTTCATACTTCATCGTGATTTTGAGCCTGGCCAAACGTCAGTACAGTCTGTTTTGAACAGTGTTCGTGAACAGGTAGCAGTATTGAACCCACCTGCATTCAACCGTTTTCAGCACAGCTTTAGCCACATCTTTGCAGGCGGCTATGCAGCCGGGTACTACAGCTATAAATGGGCTGAAGTTCTGTCGGCCGATGCGTTCTCTCGTTTCGAAGAGGAGGGTATCTTTAATCAGGAGACTGGTGCATCCTTCCGAACTGAAATCCTTGAGAAGGGCGGTTCTAAAGAGCCAATGGAGCTATTTGTCGCGTTCCGTGGCCGTAAACCTGAAGTGGATGCTTTGCTTCGCCACTCAGGTATTGCCGCTTAATTCAGCGAAGGAGCTGCTATGAAACCAGTTAAACGCTTTGTCGCCGGTGTGGTCTGTCCACGCTGTGCCGCTATGGATAGCACACGAATGTACCGCGATGAAGAGCGTGAGTATCGTGAATGTGTTAAATGCGGGTTTGAAGACAGCATGCGCCTTGATGGCCGTCCAGAACCCAAAGAGCTTGAGACCCGAGTCTCTAAAGAGGGTGTGGACCCGCTAAAGAATACACCAGCAACCGAAGTTGAAGCTCAACCGCTGCAGTTCTTTACCAACCCTAATTTGCAGAAAAAGGACCACTGACGTGAGCCAAGATGCTGATATCTGTGGCTGGGCACGTCAGTCCGAGATAGAGCATCGTTACCACGACCAAGAGTGGGGTTTACTGCGAACTGATGACCGAACACTGTTTGAGTTTATGGTTCTAGAGTCCGCACAAGCGGGTTTAAGCTGGCGCACCGTATTAAATAAACGCGAAGGCTACCGTCGCCACTATCGTAATTTTGAACCCGAGCGAGTGGCTCAGTTTGGAGAGAAAGAGATAGAGGCGATGCTGGCTGATGCCGGAGTCATTCGTAATCGCGCCAAAATCGAAGCCTCTATTAATAATGCTAAGCACTTCTTAGCCATTTCGACGGAGTTCGATGGTTTTGCAAACTTTTTGTGGTCGTTTATGGAGAGTAGAGTGATCGTAAACAGACCCAAAACGCTAGCTGATATACCTGCAGAAACCGATCTCTCAAAGCAGATTGCGAAAGATCTAAAGAGACGTGGCGTTCGCTTCTTCGGCTCAACCATCGTCTACGCCTACCTTCAGGCCACCGGCTTCGTCAACGATCACCTCGAGACCTGCCCCGCCTACCAGCGTTGCATCGACTTATGCCCCGGTGTCTGGCCTTCAGCCTGACACCACTTTATGGGTAGGTTAAACAGATATGTGAGGAAACTGCTGCTTTTGATGCAGAACTCTTAATATGTGAATACCTCGATCTGAGGTTTCATAAGCCACTATCAAAGAAAGTTCTGGCAATATCAATCGACGTCCGCGTACTCCCTCTCGTTTAATATCCAATTTAGGATGATCTAAGAGGTTAGAAACCTGCTTGACGATTAAATCATCAGTTTTCTCAGCCACCTCGGGATTGTATTGGTAAAGATAGGCGAATATCTTCTCACGATCATTAAGCGATTCTTGCTCCCATAGAATCATGCTTTGTTAGCCGCACGGATTTTAGCTTTGCGCTTTTCCATCTCGATCTCGGCATCATTTCCAGTATAAAAAGTAGTACTGCCGGCATCGTATCGAGCAAAAGCTTCATTGATTTGATCGGCAAGCCAGCTTTCTTGACTAGCAACCTTTCTCTGCTCTTCAGCAAGTTGTTCGGTAAGTTCTCGGCATGCATCACTCAAAGTTCGGCCTTGGCTTGCAGCCATTTTCTGCGCAAGTTGTTTTGTCTCTTCATCAACGCGGAACTGAATTCGACTTTCCATAGAAACCTCGATATTTGTCATGACAAACGTCAGTACGAATAGGGTATCACTATTTCAGTTTGATACAACTTTTTAAAAAGAGTTCGACCGTAGGAACGAATTGCCGCAGGCAAACAGTGACGCAGAGATAGTCGTGTCAGGCTGAAAGCCAGACACGGGGACTTTGTGGCGGGTCTTGTTGCAACGGTGTCTGGCCTTCAGCCTGACACCACCTTCAAATGTTATTTAGGATTGGATTACGCCTTAAACCAAACCCCACGCTGGTTATAGCGGTGGAAAATCCAGAACCCCATCAATGCTCTGACCAAAAATGCCGCGGTGAATGATAACCATAGGCCGGTATTACCTAGATCTTGTGTTAGCCACCAGAGGGGTAAAAACGTGCCAAACACAGTGACGACCATGATCTGCAGCATCGCTTTAGATTGAGTCGTGCCGACAAGAACACCATCTTGGAAATAGCTCCATACAGCGATCAATGGAAGCACCCAGATAAAGATCAAATAGTCCTGTGCGACATCCAATACCGATTCAATGTCGGTCATCAGGCTCAGAATAGAGTGCCCACCCAACATAAACGTGAGTGTAAGCCCCAGCGCAAACAACAAGGACCAGAGAGCTGAACTCTTCATGGCGCGGTAGAAGTTGTATCGATCCTTGGCACCCGCATAGCGACCACAGATCGCCTCAGCAGCGTGGGCGAATCCATCGAGAGCGTGCGAGATCAGCATCAAGAAGTTCAACAGGAGAGCATTAGCCGACAGTATATCCGTTCCAAGTCGCGCACCTTGTGAGGTGAAGAAAGCAAACATAAAGAGCAGTGACGCGGTCCGAACAAATAGGTACTTATTCACGGTAAAAATCGCGCGATAGGCTGACAGTTGACGAAGTGAGTTTGGCAAAATTGCACCATCAATCAGGTTTAGATGGCGCTTCATCAGCAGTAACCCAAGAACCACACCGGTGTATTCAGCTATCAGTGTTGCACTGGCTACACCCTCTGCGCCCCAGCCGAAACCGAGCACAAACAGCAGATCTAACACCAGATTCGTCAGGTTGACGACGGTCATAATGATCAGGGGTGAGCGTGTATCTTGATTACCGACAAACCAGCCCACTAAGACGTAGTTGAACAGCGCCGCTGGAGCACCATAGATACGAATATCGGCATAGCTTCGAGCGGTTTCATGGACATCGGAATCGGCACCCATCCACTCTAAACCCAAAGCGAGTATGGGGATTTGTGCTAGCCACATAAGGCTGCCGAGCCCCAGTACGATGAGGGTTGCTTGCGCTAAAAAGGTCCTATTTGCATTGCCATCTTGGCGTCCCACAGCCTGTGCAATTAGCCCCGTAGTTCCCATTCGCAAGAATCCAAACGCCCAGTAGATGGTGGTAAACAGCGTGGCGCCAATGGCCACGGCCCCCAAATGTTTAGGATCATCCAAATGGCCGACAACGGCGCTATCGACAAGGCCTAGAAGGGGAACGGTGATGTTGGATAGCAGCATCGGCCATGCCAGCGCCCAAACACGCTGATGCATGCTCCAATCATTCAGTCGAATCATGCCCTTACCCGGGGTGCGAAGAAGATCAATAAGAAGATTACCAGTGCGCAGACAACGACACTCGGGCCCGCTGGAGTGTCCGCGAACCAAGAGAGCGCAATGCCTCCCACTACTGCGACTGACCCAAGCATACTGGCAAAAATCGCCATCTGTTCAGGCGTGGCAGACATACGCCGCGCCGCTGCAGCCGGCATGATCAATAGAGAGGTAATGAGCAGTACCCCAACCAGTTTCATCGCGCCAGCAATCACCATGGCGATTAACAGCATTAGGGCGAGTCTATAGCGAGCAACCTGTATTCCCTCTACTTGGGCCAGCTCCTCGTTAATCGTGATGGCGAGTAGTGGTTTCCAAAGCCAGTAGATCGCGGCTAAGACGGCTATACCTCCCAACAGAATCCACTTAAGGTCTTCGGGAGTGATCGCTAATAGATCCCCAAACAGGTAGGCCTGAAGGTCGATGCGTACGTTATCCAGTAGTGATATCGCGACCAGACCCAGTGATAGTGCACTGTGCGCCATGATCCCCAACAACGTATCGGTGGCTATCCAGTGTTGGCGCTGCATTGCGACTAACCCAAGCGCCAGCGCTACACAGCAGAGCACGACAGCTAGGCTCAGGTTGATATCAAACAGAATGCCCAGTGCGATGCCGAGAAGAGCTGAGTGAGCCAAGGTGTCACCGAAGTAGGCCATGCGGCGCCACACCACAAATGCACCTAAAGGGCCCGCAACAATGGCGACTGATAGGCCGGCAATCAACGCATAGATGATGAAATCAAGCATGATCACCCCCACAGCAGTCACCTTCAACGACGTTACCATGCATATCGTGGCTATGGTTGTGATGGTGATTATAGAGCGCCAGTGTTGACGCGTGAGAAGCGCCAAACAACTCTATGTAGGCAGGGTCTGCGCTGACAGCTTCTGGGTGTCCCGAGCAGCAGACATGCTTGTTTAGGCAGACAACGTGATCGGTCGATGACATAACCAGATGCAGATCGTGTGAAATCATTAACACACCGCACTTTCTCTCTTTACGGATATCCGTGATCAGTCGATAGAGCTCGGTTTGACCATTAATATCGACACCCTGAACCGGCTCATCCAGCACGAGTAGATCGGGGTTTCTTAACAGAGCCCTAGCAAGAAGGGTTCTCTGCATTTCACCACCGGAAAGATCATGAATCGAGTAATCAACCAGGTGTTCAGCACCCACCGAAGCTAAGGCAGCCTCGATGTCGTTTTGGTTGTAGCCATGGGGAATCTGCAAAAAGCGTTTAACCGTTAATGGTAGTGTCCGGTCGATCTGAATTTTTTGCGGCATATACCCGATGCGCAGGCCCGGTTTCGTCCAAACAGTGCCTTCGGTCGGTTTCACCAGTCCAAGCAGCACCTTTACCAGTGACGACTTACCTGCACCGTTGGGTCCGATCAGTGTGGTGATGCAATCGTTATGCAGTGGCAGGTTTACATTGTTGAGTACCGATTTATTGCCAAAGCGCAAACTGACTCCATCTAATCTAGCCAGATCTGGATTACTCATGATTCACTCCCACGACAATCGCTGCAAAGACCTAACAGCTCGATATTCTCTTCCTCAAGCTGAAAGCCGTGCGTATTAGCGACCCGATTAAAGCTCTCTTGAAGTTCACTGGTCTCAATTTCGGCTGCGGTTTTACACTCTCTGCAGATCATAAATGCCGATGGATGCGGGTGTTCTGGATTTGAGCAACCGACAAAAGCGTTGAGTGAACCAATTTTGTGAATGAGCCCAAGCTGATGCAAAAAATCCAATGCCCGATAGACCGTCGGCGGCGCTGAGTTAAAGCCCGCGTCAGCCAGCGCTGGCAACAACTCATAGGCACCCAGTGGCTTATGGGAGCTCCAGACGAGTCGTAACACTAACTCGCGAATGGGAGTCAGACGCTGGCCACTCTCTTGGCAAATCACCTTAGCGTTATCTAACGCACCACTGACGCAGTGATCGTGGTTGTGGTCTGAATTGAATGCGTCGTTGATTTCAAGCATGCTTTATCTCAATTATTGTTATATTATAACAATACATTTTCTGGTTTATAGGCATTGTACCCAATGACACACAAATTTACCGCCTCTGTTGTTACCTCTCTTTTACTGGCATCAACTCAAGCTCAAGCCGATACGGTGATGGCCAGTGTTAAACCGCTGAGCCTTATTACTGCCGAACTCCTAGTCAATGTTGCCGAGGTTGATACTCTTCTGCCTGACGGTGCCTCCCCGCATGACTTTGCGCTACGTCCCTCCGATCGTAAGCGACTGAACAATACAGATTTATTGATTTGGGTCGGTCCTGACATAGAACCCTATCTAGAGAAAGTAATCGAAGCTTCTAAGGTTGAGCATTTAGCGATGCTTGATGAGCATGCAGAGCATGGTGAAGATGATCATAGAGATCCTGATCATGAAGAGGAGCATCATCACGATGAACACGAAGGCCATGATCATGCCGGCTTGCACCCTTGGCTAGATATCGAGACCGTTGAGCACTTTGCGGAAGAGCTGTCGGTTGAACTTCAGCACCACTTTCCTGCTAAAGCCTCACAAATCAAAGAGAACGAGACCGCTTTCTTAGCGTCACTGAAACAGTTCGAAAGCCAAGCAAAAGAGCAACTAGAACCCGTTCACCAAAAGGGCTTTCTGGTTTTCCATGATGCCTACGACGGCTTTGTGAATCACTTTGATCTTAATCAGGTTGGCTACTTCACCGTCAGCCCCGAACTTAAGCCAGGTGCCAAACATTTAGCCGAACTTCGTGAGACGTTGGAACATAGTGGCGTCTCATGTGTCTTTAAAGAGCCACAGTATCGTCCCGCTTTAATCGATTCGATCACACGCGGGTTTGAAGTTCATGTCGGTGAACTGGACCCGTTGGCCTCGGATGTTGCTCTCGCACAGGGTGCATACGTCAACTTCATGCAGGGCTTGGTTGATGAGTTCACGGAGTGTTTAGCTAAACGCTGATTTAATCTGCATACCCTGAACCAAATGCCTTAAATGGCATTTTCAATCCTAGTTCAGGAACCTGCTTACCAATCCAGGCAGGGAAAGTATTGCTGTTTGGGCCGGGAAAGAGAGTGTACTCATTAGCCCAAGGGTAGCGTTTGGCTGCTTCGTCAATTTTAGGAATTAAGCGTTGTGCTTCAGCACCGCGAATGTCCAAAATGAGCTCTGGTTTAGAGTTATACCAGTAACGATCAGGGATATCCTGTTTGATTTGTAGGGCAGGCAATCCGCGTCCGGTGCGCCAACCGACAACGTCGTAAACGGTGTAGTGTTGTGCATTTTTCTGCTTGGTAGAGATCCAGGTATGCACAGCAAAGTAGCCACGCACACCGAAAAGATCTGCTCCGTAGACCTGGATAACCGCTTCAGGGTGCTCACTAGGTAGCGGTGCGATTTCAGCACTATCGCGTTTGGCGGTTCGCCAATCTTGGGTACTACAGCCGGCTAAAAAAGCCGATATTAGAAGCGTTGCTAATGGTTTAACCATAAGTTTTAATGAGGTTTAGTCGTGTTTGGTTTTTGCACGGCCCAAGGTTTTCCATTACAGGTTTTACGGTTTGGGCAGTTAGGTAAACAACCGCGACAGGGAAGTGGTGGATTGTTGCTCATAAAAATCTCCTTTCAGATCTCTACGCCCAACAAAGCAAATCAGGTCATTCACTATCGACTGCGCAGCCTAAAATCTGTGATTCCCAGTCATCATCAAGACGCGCTGCAATCATCTCAATGCGACTCTCGTCACACACATCGATTGGTAACTCTTTTAGGGATCCATCCGCCAAGTTGTAGCCAAATAGCCCCTCATTGGTGATAAACACCGCTTTCATCCGCTCAACCTCTAAGCCCGATAAGAAGAGATAGAGTTTGGATCGATCAAACTGGTATCGCTGATCAAATCGCCACCCAGCACTTAAGAATCCATCGCCTAGGTTTTCTGCTTTAAGAAAACCAATTTCAGGGAGAGGCTGTTCGCTTGCCAGAACTGATTGGTGCGAATGGTGATGGTGTGCATGAGCAGCCTTAGCATGGGTGCTGCCAGACAGCAGGCTAGGGTCGAGCTGACCCTGTTCGGTAAACGCGAGTGGTTTGCTTGGGGAAAAATGCTCGTCTATATACTGTGATAGACGCTCTTTATCTCCCTCATCGTAAAGATCTTGTTTATTACCAATAACGACATCGGCAATCGCAATTTGCTGATTAAAGGTCTCATGCGATGTATAGCGTTCATCTTTAAGCTGACGCGCATCAACCAGTGTGATGATTTTTTGAATCGAAAGAACATCCTGATAGTGTTCATTGGAGAGAACTTCTAGCACCTCTTTAGGGTGGCCCAAGCCAGTGGGCTCAATCAGAAGGCGATCGGGCTTCGCTTTTGCCAGTAACATGTTCAAGGCGATCTGCATCGGCAACCCTGCTGCACAGCACATACAACCGCCCGGTACTTCCCTTATGAATACTCCCTGTTCTTCTGAGTATTGGCCTTGCATCAAGCTGCCATCGATACCGATCTCGCCAAACTCATTAACTAAAATGGCCCAACGTTCATGTTTAGGTTTGTGCTGCAGCAGATGAACGATGGCAGAGGTCTTACCGGCCCCTAAAAACCCTGTAATGATATTGGTGGGGATAGCTTGAATTGCAGTATTTTCGTTTAGCATCGAGTAAATCATCTATTGATGGTGTGACTGAGGATATTAATACCAAACCTATTGAATGTCTGTTGCGTAGAGAAGACAAACTTGGGAGATTAGAGATGTTTGGTTTATTTAAGAAAGATCCATTAAAGAAGTTAAAAAAAGAGTATGCAGAGCTAACAGAGCAGGCGATGCAGTTGCAGCGCAATGGGGATATTGCCGGCTACTCACAGCTAACCAGCAAAGCTGAGGCTACCTATAAAAAGATCCAAGAGTTAGAGAATCAATAACGCTTGGATTAGTGTCAGAGGTGGTTTAATTCTTCAGTTTTAAGCAGTGTTTCAAAAGCAGGCTTTGCGAATAGGAATCCTTGTTGGTAGTGAATTCCCAAACCCTCTAGTGTCTGTTTCTCTTCAACGGTTTCCACACCTTCCGCAATGATCTGAATACCGAGATCATCACACATCGTTTTCACCGACTTAATAATGGCAAAGCGTGTCTTTGAGTGGTCAATTTCATGGATTAGCTGGATATCGAGCTTGATCAGATCAGGCTTAAATTCCGTCAGCATATTTAAACCTGAGTACCCAGAACCAAAATCGTCCATAGCGGTCTTAAAGCCCTGCTCCTTATAGAACTCAATCGTTCGTTTTAGGTGAGCAATGTCGTCGACACGCTCAGTTTCGCTGAACTCAAATATCAATCTTTTGGGATCAATCGAATAGACTTTTGCCGCTTCAAGCGTGGTGCGAATATACAGCTCAGGCTTATAGATAGCCCTTGGCATGAAGTTGATACTGATCAGCGACTCATCGTCAAAACGCGACGCAATCTCAATGGCTTTAACTCGACAAGTTTGGTCAAAACGATAGAGGTTTTGTTTATTAACCTGTTCAAAGACTGATACTGCACCTTCGCCGTTAAGCCCCCTTGCCAGTGCCTCTTGGGCAAAAATAGTCTGATGGCGAAGATCAACAATGGGTTGGAAGGCCATAGTGAAATCAAAGCCCAACACTTCACCATTTAGGCACTGTTTACAGCCCAATTTTGAGTAGTCGATCGGTGTTATGACCTTGTCACTTAGCATCTTGAATACCAAATCTGAGATTAGATTCAGCATAGTTCAGTCTGTTAATGCCTTCAAATAAAAACCTTATTAACCACTAATTTGTTGGTAGATGGTTCGTGTATCAACAACAGCCTTGTGCTTTGCGGCCATTAGATAAAGCCCTGCCATTTTACGATGTAAAAACAGCACATCGGCCGGTGGGGTATGCCACGCATCTGGGTCTTTACTAACACTCATACCAATCTCATGGATGCGTTTAGCAATATCACTCTGACCAAAATCATAAGGCGTTGTTGACCTGAGGGGTTCAGAAGCAATGGTAAAGATATCGATAACCGCCGCTTTGTTTGCCACATCGGTACCATTTTTGAAAAAACTAAGCACTTCTAAAGCCGCTTCAAGGCCTGCACGGTTTTGCTCAATGGCCTGATCTATGGCCTGTTTGTAGCGATCTACAAACTGAGGATCGAACTGCCTTACCGCGCCAAAATCGAAAAGAATCAGTTTGCCAGTGTCTGGGCAAACATGAAAATTTGCGGGGTTGGGGTCTGTCTGCATTAAGTTCATCTGCAGGAGTTCGGTAAAGAATAGCTCCAGCATCAACCCCATAATACGGCTGGCATCCTCTGGGTGATCTTTTAGCCACTCTTCAATGCCCACGCCCTCTATAAAGCTCATCGTCATGATGTTAGTTTCAGAAAGCTCGGCGAAGTAAGTTGGCATTATTAGATCGCAATTGATGCTAAAGTTGCTGATCTTGCCGGCGAAATCTGTCAAATGCCGTGATTCTGCGCAGTAATCAGCCTCTAAGTGAAGCTGGTGCCTTGCTTCATCAACCAATTCATCTATATCCAGCCCTCTGGGCAGTAAACCGCTTAGCCTGAGCAGTGAAATGACGTTATCGATGTCGCTGTCGATGCTCTGTGCCACACCAGGGTATTGGATTTTAATTGCTAACTCATTGTTATCCAGTGTCCGTGCTTTGTGGACCTGCCCAATAGAAGCGGCGGCAATGGGGTCGAACGAAAAGTAGTTAAACCGATCCATCCAATCACTGCCCCAGCTCGACTCAAGCGTATGTATGAGCTGAGTTTTAGGCATGATGACGCCTTGTGACTGTAACCTAGCTAGGACAGCGGCCAATTCAGGGGGTAGTAGGGTACCGGCATCCATTGAGAGTAGCTGACCTAATTTCATTGCTGCGCCACGCATACGGGCTAGCTTATCGGCTACATCACTCATGTTCTTAGGTGTTAAAACCAGCTCGTTTAAAGAGGGTGCTTCACCTTTTATCCAGCGTTTAGAGCCTTCTGTTAAGACGTTTCCTGCAAGTTTTGTAGCTAATCCGCCCATGCTTAATAGGCGTGATGCTCTGCTTTTGGGGACGGGGGAGGCAGTGGTTAAGGTTTTCTCATTCATGAAGTGGCGTACGTGAACGATAAACCTTCAGATCGAAACCTTTAATCAGGTTTGAGTAACGGTGGCCTAGAACGGCCACCAAGATGATTTAAGACGGTCGCGACAACCTTGCAGCTGACTGCCATACATTCGCGCATTGGCATCGACCTTTTTAGCGACGCCAATTAACCAAGCCTTTTTATTGTAGGTCTGTTTTTTCCAACCTCCGTGGCCCTCGTGGTACGCAAGGTATTGGTTGTAGGCGTCCCATTTAGAGATGCCCAAAGTGCGTTGTGAGATGCTGGCGTACCAACCCATAAAGTCGACAGCGTCGGCATAGTTCTCTCGGCTTGCCCAGAATCGGCCCGTTTTACTCTTATACCAATCCCAAGTGGAGTCCTTCGCTTGTGCATACCCGTAAGCTGAAGAGATCCGCCACCACATGGGTACCCCTAAAAAGGTATCGCGTGGTGGTGCTGCATCGTGCTTAAAGCTAGACTCCTGGCGCATAATCGCCAACTGAACCTGCATCGGAAGCCCCCACTTCTCTTCCGCCGCCATCGATGCTTTGTACCAGTCAGGCTTCTCATTAAAAATGTAACAGGCATTCTCTACATTGCGCGGAGGCGAGGTGGCGCAGCCAGCAATTAACACAACAGCAAATAGTGCAATAAAACGTGTCATAGCAACTCTTAGATCAAACATTGGATTAAAGGCTAACACATCTTGGTTTTGCTATCAGCGGTAATGCCGTGATGCGGCCTTTCTAATCTGTAAATGGGTGACTCATTGTTTTATAGGAATTTGCGACTACGCTTAAATTATTAGCAAATTGGAGATTGTTATGATCATTCGCACAGTTTTAGCCTCGCTTCTCTCTATCTCATTATTGTCAACATCCTCGCCGGCGACTGCAGAAAAAGGGAAAGAAAAGCCTGAACACCACCAAGAGAAAGCCAAGAAAAATAAAGCACACAAAACAGGTGCCGCCAAGCAGGAGGCTGTCGATCAGCTTGTTAAGGAGTTAGGGCTAAAAAATCGTGGCCAGCTTCATAGGTTATTGGGCGGATTAAACTCAACTGATATCACCACCATCACAGCCAGTGATATCCCGACAAGCAAACTCAAACAAAGAGTCATGGATGGTGATCAATCTGAAGAGACAGTTGATCAAATTCGAAAACTAAACAGGGCGGCCATTACCTTGCTGGGGAAAGAACCTGCAACGTCAGAAGAGATTGCTCAATCAATGGCTGACGTTCTTGAGTTGTTGAGTGATTAGTAGCTTGGCCAACAAGAGTACTGTTATCGCTCAGAAACAAAAAAGGCCTGCATCATCTGCAAGCCTTAAAGAATGGTGCCTCGAGGCGATTACGAACAGAGATCCTGTAAAGTCTTATATGGTATTAATAACAATAACTTATAGTAATTTTTCGTCTTCTAGCGTCCTGTAAGATTCATTGAAATACCGTATCAAAAACGGTATCGTTTACGGTATCAGACGGTACGGGACAACAAAAGTGAAGCGTGTTTTATCAGATGCAAAGATCAAGAATCTAAAGCCCCAGGAGAAGGGGTATAAGGTCACTGATGGCGGTGGTTTGTATGTCTACGTTACCAAGACTGGAACAAAGTCATTTCGCTATGACGCAAAGATAGACGGTAGCCGGAAGACAATCACGTTTGGTACCTATCCAGCCATGTCACTCGCAGAGGCTAGAGAGGAGCATGAGAAAGCTCACTCGCTAGTTGCTAAGGGTATCGATCCCAGAAAAACCACAACTGATAAGAAAAATTTTAGCTACTACTCTCTAGAAAAGATGAAGACACTGGACTTAAGGGGAGCTACATATACCAAACGTCTTGGTCGAATGGAGAAGTACCTCTTCCCTGAGCTGGACAAAAAAGATGTCACATTGATTACCGCCCAGGATCTAAGTCAGCTACTTAAACCAATTGCTGATTCTGGTAAGCGTGAAACAGCTAATCGTTTGGTTAGTTATTGTAGGCAAACCTTTGATTATCTTATCGGGCTTCAATTAATTGAAAATAATCCAGCCGATACAGTAGGGCGAACATTGCCTAAACCTAAAGAAACTAGAAACTTCGCTCACTTAACAAAAGTTGAGGATGTGGCACTATTCCTAAAGGCAATTGATACCCATACGGGTGATTACGCTGTTAAGAAGGGACTACAGTTTATGTCTCTGGTGTTCCTACGTCCCCACAACATCAGGTATTTACGCTGGCAGTATGTAGATCTTGCGAACAAGCTAATCACGTTTCCACCAGAAGAGATGAAGACCGATCGTGAGCACAAAGTACCCTTGTCCACGCAGGCCCTCAGTATCCTCAAGGATATGCAAAAACTCACAGGCAAGCTTGAGTATGTGTTCATGAGCTCTATAAGTATCAATAACAATAAACAGCCGATGACTGAGAATACCCTGAACGTAGCGATCACCAGGTTGATCAACCCTAATACTGGCGAGCAGTTTGGGAGAGGGTTTATTACTTCACACGGCATCAGACACACAGCGAGTACGCAACTCAATGAGCTAGGCTACAATCCTGATGTTATTGAAATGCAGCTAGCGCATGCCCATAAGGATAGGATTAGAGCTGTTTACAATAAAGCAGAGTACATGCCTGAGCGTACAAAGATGATGCAAGAGTGGGCTGATTACTTGGATAAGCTGAAAAATGAAACTTGAAGAGCTGACAAATCTTTACACCGCTCCTGGTTTTGATTGCTTAGAACAAATTAAAAGAGCGGCTACTGGAGAGCTTTCTTTATACATGGTCATAAAGGAAGACATTGCCATTTTTTATGACTACGTTGAATTAACTCCAACGCAAGATGGTCAAGACGAGGTTCTCGCAATTGCCGAAAAAGCCTCAACAGTTTATTACTCTCGAGGGGATGTGCTCCCGCTAGATATATTAGCCCTTGAGGAGCTTTGGCTGCATAAAAAATTAGATGCTGAAAAGCTAGCATCGGCATTCCCTAGCAATGAAGCATCATTAAGATTCAACTCTATCTCAAGACCATACGTCGTTGGCCTAGATGACGTATACGCCAATACAAAAGAGCTTAAAGGGCAAAAATCAGATGTATCAGGAAGAGGTGAGGATGCATATACGCAAGCGATACGACTAGCTATAGAATGCCTTGGAGTGACGACAGCTAGTGAAGAGCTTTTCAAATGGGTTCGAATACAAACAGAGGACTTCAATTCTGATCATCATTGCATTCAAGATATAGATTGTGAAGGCGATGAGTTAATTCCATACGAGGCTGCAAAGGCTAAAGACTTTGTACTTACCAGTGATAACAAGCCAGTCACCAAAAAAACTTTCAGGGAGCAATGCTCAAGAATTAAGCGAAAAATGAAATAAATATCAAAATATTGTTTGCGGATTTGTATGAGCAAATCAAAACGCAAACCCACCTCTCATATTTGGTCCCGAAGCGCACAACACGGGTGTTTTGCGCAAAAATTAAAAGGACTAAATACATGTCTAATTTACAAAAATTACCTGAGGTCTTGGTACAAACAGGCCTATCAAGAGCACATCTTTACGCACTTGCGCAGAAAGGTGCATTCCCAAAACCAGTCAAACTCTCTGAGCGCTCAAGCGCCTGGGTGGAGTCTGAAGTTCAAGATTGGATTGACGCTCGTATCGCTGCTCGAGATGAGGAGTGTGTCCATTGAGTAACTTACAAACCAAGACCGCCTCAGTCTCTTTTGAGCTCCCAGAGTACAAATTTGTGCCGATATCTACTGTCTATGAGCAGTCAACAGAAGTGCAATGGCTAATCGAAGACTACATTCCAAAACAGTCTGTTGGGATGCTCTACGGCCCCTCAGGTGTCGGTAAGTCTCATCTAGCATTGGATATGGCGGTGAAGATCGCCAATGGGATCCCCTGGTGCGATCACGACACCGAAAAAGGCGTTGTTCTGATCATGGCCGGTGAAGGTCAAAGTGGACTCAAACGACGCCTTCAGTCGATTGAGAAGCACAACGGCATCAAAATCGATCAGAACAACTTGTTTGTTTCTGAACGAGCTGTCGGTGTTGACACAGAGAAGGGCTTTATGGAGCTTGTTGCTGCGATAGAGGCTTTGGAGAAGACTCCGGACTTGATCATTGTGGACACACTGTCCCGACACTTAATGAGCAGCTCCGAGAACAGCAATGAGGACATGGCTGCCGTCATCAATCGACTGGAACAGCTGAAGCAGAGGTACAACACTTCCATTCTGATCGTTCACCACACTGGAAAGAACGCCAAGAATGGCTCACGTGGAGCTTCATCCATCCGAGCAAATATCGACTTCAGCTTCGTTTTAACACCATTCAATTTTGCGGGCCTGAGCATCGCAGAGCTGGGATGTGAAAAGCAAAAGGATGCGAGTGATCAGCTTCAAGCCACCAGCTTTCAGGTCATCACAGTTGAGCTGGCTGAACTCGACTCCAAAGGGCGTATGGTTAAGGGTGCTTGCATTCAAAGGGTCAAATGCCAGTGTGATTCTGAAGAGAAAATCTACGAAGGATTGGCACTTGATACCTTCATGCAGGTTAAATCAGAGTGGCAGAAGAACTTTGTTGAAGCCTTCGCTCGAGAGATTGTTGATTCAACGCACAAGCCTGACACCATCAAAAAGATCTTTCGCGAACAAGTGAAGTTGTTGGTTCAGAATGGATTCGTAGAAGAGGTTGAGAAAAACCAATTCGAGCTGCTTGAGTAAAACAAACATACGGACGGATGCGGATTACCCTGGTGTTTCGTTATCCGTCCGTTTTTTGACCCCCACAAAAGCATCATTTTTCAATGGTGCTTTTTTATTGCGAAGCGCATTTATTAGCGGCCAAGGTGCAACAACTCATACTCAGCTAACGAGTACGAATCCTTTTTAGATACGAAGATATGATCTAGTAGCCGTATGCTAAACAGTGCCAGTGCATCTCTGACTTTTCCTGCTAACTCCCTTTCTTCATCCCTAGGTACTACGTCACCTTCTATATGGTTCTGACACAGCACTACAGCCGCAGCATTGAGTTCTAGAGCCTTACGAGCAATAACTCTTAGCATGAAGCTAGATACGCTCACAGGACCTCTAAAGAGCCTTTGGAAGCTGATCATCCTGTATTGGTTGTTCATAAACATGGCACATAGCCACTCATCCTTATCACATGCCAACCTAATCCTTAGATAGTTCTGCATCTCTATTGGCAATGCTAGGCCATTCTTTTGACTGAGCTTATTCTGGATGACGCTTAACGCAGCATTGATTACCTGCTGCTCTTGGTTTGTAAATTTACTCATGGGCTTATCCCCTAGTTGTTAGATTCCACCCACAAGAATCGGACTTCAGATAATGAGCCCCTTGAATAAATATACTAAGGGGGGGAGATGTGTGATCAATTTTGTTGATTAGTAGGACGTACCTTGTTAACAAATTTGAATATTTTTTCATATTCCGGACTTCTTTCCCTCAGAATATTTTCTAGTGTACAAAAACGACTTCCGTCTCAGGTACTCCAGAGCATTAGAAACGTTTGTTTGAAAGGAAAAATTAAGGGGGGGAATTATGTACAAGAAACCTAGAAAACATAGCAAACACTAGTGCTAGACATTCATTTCACCTGCCTAAAAACACAACATTTCATTATTGACCATCTCTTAACAATAAGTGATTCTATAAAGATAGACTTTGACCAGGGATTAGATATGAGTGTTAGTGATAAGTTTGAGAATGTAGTTGTATACAAGAAAAGATCAATGCTCGAAAATAACGACAAGGGTTTTGTCAGACCTCTTTTTTCGATCACATCAGATGGCGAAATTTATCATATTGATTCAAGCAACTATCCATCGGATATCTTTGTCTCAAATGGTTATCAAACGATTGATAATACTTATGCTGAAGGTGAACCCTTCCTACTGGATGTGCATTTCAAAGATGAGGAAAAATCTTCTCTTGACGGCATCAATCGGTACTGGACTGATGGCAAATATTCCAAGCAGTTACCGCCAGGAGTAATTGTCCCCGTCATCAAGACAAAATTACCCGATCAAAGTTCAAGTCGCTTGCCATCAGGAACAACTGCACCTCGAAATCTCTTTTTTATTTTAGACGATAGTGCCAAAAAGCTTTTTGGTATTTTTATGGCAATTGAAGATGGTCAGAGTGGATACTTTATTGAGCCTCGTCCATCACAAGCGCTTTCATATAACGCTTCTCACTCTGTTGCTGAGTTTACATTAGATGATATTGAAGAATGTATCCTTGAAACAGAGATTAATGGAGTCTACAAATCATTTATTTCTTCGGTTAAGCAGTTATCTGCGCGTAGCTACACTAACTACAGTTATATGAGTAATAGTAGACTGATAGCTTATGCAAACCAGCTCCAGATCGGTAAAAAAAATACTTTCCTAAGCAAAAGGGAAGCAGAAAAATTAAAACAAGGAATTTCTCAATTCGAGAGAACGAATATTGCCTTGAAGAACAACCCACACCTTGAGCGCTTGAAGTATGTACTCGAAGAATACTTAGGAGCAACCGATGTAGGACAAGAAATCATCACCGATTTTTTTGAATCTTCAAAGGGCAAAAATTTCTTACAGAGTTATGTAGCTGAAAATGAATCAAAACTACTATCTGACCAAATCCAACAGATAGAACAAGATGCTTACAAAAAAAGAAAAGAGATTGATGATAAGTTACAGCAATTGAACGCTCAATTTCTTAAAAAACAAACAGAGCTTAAAAATCTTAGTGAAGAGGTAACTGAAGCACGAAAAAGCACTGAACTGACAATCCAGCTTATAGAAGCTGAAGCTGAGGAAACTCGTAGGGAACGCCTGAAAGAGTTGGATGCAGATTTACAATCAGATATAGAAGCCTTGGAAGCTAAGCGCGATCAAACTACTGAAGAACTAAATGAAGCCCTACACCTCTTGGGTTTAACGGCTGATATAGATTCTTTAAACACCGAAGTTAAAGTCATACATAGAGATATTGATAGAAAAAAAGCTGAAAAAGCAGACCTTGAAAAAGCTACAAAAGCTGTAGAAGACTCACTCAAAAATAATGACCTAGCTTCTCGTGTTGCAGAGCTATCTGTAGTCAGCCGAGTATTAAAAGGTGGAAGTGCAAATACTGAACAAGATTATAGAATCTTTAAGCCTTTAGAGTTTGCTTCCACTAAACCATCCACTGCTGGCGATTTAATAGACCAAGTTAGAAGCCATCTGGATGATGAAGATGGAAAGTCATTTTCAGAAGTTGATATGGCCAATCTATTGCTTTGCACCACTCAATCATTCCTGACGGTTTTAGCAGGACCTCCTGGAGTAGGTAAAACATCATCTGTTGTTAAACTAGCTGAAGCATTAAAGATTGGGGATGCACAAAACAACCAGAACTTTTTATACATGCCAGTTGCAAGGGGCTGGGTTTCCGGCAGAGACATTTTGGGTTTTTATAACAGCCTCAACAACACGTATCAAAAAGCAAGAACCGGACTCTATGATTTCTTAAGTCGCCCGATTTTAAATAAAGAGGATAGTATCAAACTGGTTTTATTAGATGAAGCAAACTTAAGCCCAATGGAGCACTACTGGTCTGACTTCATTGGTATGTGTGATAGAGAAGGTCGAAGCAGACCGATTGATACAGGAAGGCCTGAAGAAGACTTACGCAATCTTGTCGTACCTAGAAATGTGCGTTTTATTGCAACTATAAACAATGATTCAACAACAGAACGCCTTTCACCAAGGCTTATAGACCGTGTACCAGTAATATCTCTTGATCAAAACTTCAGCGAAAACTCTGGATATTCTTCAGGTGTAAAACTTGAAGGCGCAATTGACTATGATTTATTTGAAGAATTTTTTACTGACGAAAACCCGGAGCTTTCCTCTGCCCTTGATAAGAAATTGAAAGATATAATAAATATTTTAAGTGATCGGGATCCAGCTTACGGAACTCCCATATCGATATCGCATCGAAAATATACTGCAATAGAAAACTATTACAGTTCAGCCGTAAAGCACGACCTTATGGATTCCAGTTCTGCTTTTGACTTTGCAATAAGCCAACACATTTTACCTCACATTGAGGGATATGGATCTAAATTTAGAACGAGGATTATAAAGTTACAAACAGAAATAGGAGCTAGCTACCCACGTTCCAATAAACATTTAGAACGAATCTTAGCTCGCGGTAATGATATTACTGGCACCTATACATTCTTCTAGTGGGTTTTAAATGTTTCTGAAGCTCTTAATTAAAAATGGCAGCCGCATTGGCTCAAGTTTTTTATTGCCTGACACTGAAGAACCTAATCAGACATCTACTCCTTGGGTTTTAGAAGATGAAGTAATCGAGTTTAAGATATCAGTCCCGATTAATTTCAAATCTGCAATACTTGAGATATATCAGCACGAAATCGAGCCAACAAAAATTGAATTACATGAAAGTAATGAGTTAATCAATTTCACTTGGACTCCTAAAGAAACTTCTTATGGACCAGAGAAATTGTTTCTAAATTATTTCGGCCTTTCAGAATTGGCTTTGCTCCTTCGCGACGAGGAAGGGGATGTTACTGATGTAAGATATTTTCAGCCTCTTCAAGTGGCTGCAAAATCTTCTAGTGCTGAGAACGTAGAAAGAATGTTTGAGTATTTAGCCAACATTTCTAGCGAAGCTCTTAACTCGGTATTCAGCGCAACTAGACACTCTGCAGGACAAGCTGAAGGAAGCTTATCTCCGAATAACACATTAGATAGAGTCATTAAATCAGTAGATTTACTTCAAGACTCACTGCCTACTCTATTAAACCGTCCTATAACAAGATTAATACCTCAACATAAAATAATTTCCCCTACTGGAAATGAGGAAGTTGATGACTCATCAATAGGGTGGTTATTAGAGAACTTATCTGTATTAGAACCTGATGAAAATCCAGACCAAGCACACGTATTTTTCGATAACCAACATTACCGAGCTCAAGCTTTAAGTATTGCCATACTCAATGAAAATACTGACGTTTATGAAAATCGAGTT
Organism: Marinobacterium sp. xm-g-59; assembly: GCF_013283315.1. NCBI lineage: Bacteria > Pseudomonadati > Pseudomonadota > Gammaproteobacteria > Oceanospirillales > Oceanospirillaceae > Marinobacterium > Marinobacterium sp. xm-g-59. The sequence goes on from NZ_WBYR01000009.1 coordinate 85,027, forward strand.
ATTCATGGCTATGTCGATTTCTTAACTAGGCAAACGCAGAGTCTGTTACAGAAATTCGTAAGTGAATTCAACTCGGCTGCACAAGTTACTGAGGTCCCAAAAGGCTACACCTCTTTTTTCAGTAAAATTGCCTCATTTAAGTATCACCTTATGGGTTCACAGTTCAAAAAAATTGAAGATTTACTTGATAGACTCAAACAAATCAAACATCTGTTAGAGCAAAAAATTAAAGTATCTCGATCATTTTCAGAAACTCCAATATTTACTCCAAGAGCACAAAATAACTCTACATACATGGAGATATTTGTTGATCTTATCCACTGGCAACAAAGGGGAGCAATTGATTGGTCTGCTTATGAAAATCTCTTTGCAATACAAAGCATTCCCGACTTATTTGAGGCCTATTCATATTTCAGAGTAGTTGAATCAGTTAATAATTTTTTCAACTCAACCGAGTCAAAAATTGAATCATTAACAGTACTTAATACACATTTCTCTAATACATCAGGACTTGAAATTATAATTCATAGGGAGCCTGAGTACTGGACACCTAATCATGCTTCCAGCTCAAATAGAGAAATTGTTAACAGTGAAGCATATACAGTTAAAGGCAATTATTCATACAGTTTAAGGGGCCAGCGTGGGCCGCACACGAAAAGGGTTCCGGATATTGTAATTGAAGTTAAGAATCTCTTTGAAAACACATCAGAATTACTAGTCTTAGATGCCAAGTACACTCGAAGAGGAAAAGCGTTTACATATTACCTTCCAGAGTTAACCATGAAATATGTACATGGAATTCACGCTCGAAAACAACAATCCCCTACAGTTTCATCTTTGACTATACTTTATACAGATGGTGAAAAACCAAGTTTCAGTAGTTATCATCATGGTGACATGGGTATTTTTGGTAATAATCCAGTCTCCCCAGATTTGCAGACTATAAACTTATTATTAGGAGCACGCAGAGAAAACGATTACTTACAAAAATTTATCTCAAGGCTTCTTGAGATTCACGGAATCAAACGGTCAGAAGTTTTACCGCTTCTACAATAAGACTTTACTTGCTTTAAGTGAAATCACTCCCTGGTAGCTAGTTCTACAAGTGCCACCCTCAGTGACCCGTTTGCGCAATATTGTTCAAATGCACCAGGCCGCTCCTCATCTTCTCGAACCATCATTGCAATAAACCTAAGAAGCTCCACTTCAGTGAACTTAGTTACGAAGTATTCATTAGTTAAAGCGCCTCGCCCTGCTTCCCAACGCCACCAGTAGAAGAAATCAACCTGCTTAGTCATTCTTGCGCAGCGGACCTTTAATTCATCCGTTGGCATAGGCTTAAAATCCATGAGAGATAACGTATCAATACTCTGCATCACCAGATCTGTCATTCTTGTTCTCCAATCCCACATAATTTTTAGGTGACCTGTAACTACAGCACTGCGTTCGCTTTAACAGGAACAGCAGTCACAACAAAACGTTCATCTCCACCAGCTGACAAAGCATCAAACGGGTAGCAGGTCACCAAAAAAAGTCCTTCAGGGTTTGTGGCGGGTTTTATTCGAGTGGTTTTAGAATCCACCACATCTGTATTCACAACTTTGAAACGGTGGACTCCTTGTTGATCCTCCAGAACTAACTCATCGCCCAAACTAATATGTTTAAGAAAACGAAAGTGCGTATCTCGGTGTGCTGAGATGATGCGTGCACCACCTTCAACACTTTTTGCTTCCAAGTTTTCACCTGGTGCGAATGCAAGAACGGCTCCAGAATCGCCTCCTAGGACAATTTGATCTATGTCGAACGCAGGAGCAGAGAAGCGTGCAACAGGGTAATGATCTGCCCAAGGCCAGGGTTGTTGTGGCTTACCTGTTCTCTGTGTCACTTCCCAAGCTGCGTCTAAGAGAAGCTGAGCAACCTGAGCTTTCGCAGGTATCCAAAGAGCGTCCACTAACAGAATAAATGCGCCAGCAATCAACCCATATCCCAGTCGTCTTTTAACGCGAGAGTTCATATCAAACCTCCTCTCGCTTAGTCATGACTAACAAGGTTCCGAAGAGTGCTAAAAGCGCAGCGATCATTAGGGACAACTCATAGCCCGTGACGCCTTTAGCAAGGTTAATCTCTAGGCCTTTAGGACGTGTTGGTGGAATAGATTTGGTATCCAATCCATCCTTTAATGGGCGAACTGGGGTTACATCAACAGCAACTAAGCTTGTGTATGGACTAACAAGGTGGTGCTCTAAAGCTAGTGCAAGTACCTCTTCACGAACTCGTTTACGTTCAACACCTTTAAAAGCTGCTCTCTGCCATTGAGCGATCATCTTTCTCGCCCAATCCACACCAATACCAGCTTGGTGGCCTACAGAGTCTATAACGGCAGTTTGCTTCCATTCGGTGTCACCTAAACGGCCTGTAATTAAAATACGCTTTACGCCACGATCCATTTTCATAGCAACTGTTAGCGGTTCACCCGCATAGAGATCAGGAATGACATTTGGCGTGATGTCCGAAACCCCGTAGCCCATTACTTTAATGTTGGTAAGCGCTGGCTTAGAGATCTTTTCAAACAGAGCTTTCATTGCCTGCTCTGCAAAATTGAGATCAGCGATGTAGGTGTAAGTACCTTGACCCACATGCGCTGACTCTTCCATGAAGTAGGTGTTGGGGGCACTGCCAATGCCAACCGTGAACAGGCGACGAGTTCCTAGTTCTCTATTTATCTTGGCAAACAGTTGCGCTTCATTCGACACGCTGCCATCAGTGATAAAGATGATTTGTTGAAGACGGTCTGACTCCCCTGGCATATTCAGGGCCATATCCAGAGCAGGCTCCATTTCTGTCCCATCGCGCGCTTCAAGATTACGAATGAACTTACGAGCGTGACTTAATGAGTAGCCATAGGCTTCCTGTGGACGGGCAAACAGTGAGTAACTGTTTTTGTTGAACTCAATGATGTTAAAGGTGTCATCTTTACTTAGACCATTCACGCCCGCCATCAGTGCATCGCGAGCTGCAACAATGGACTGACCTGACATAGAACCTGACGTGTCGATTACAAAAATTACTTCACGAGGTGGTACTTCCCAACCATCCACTGTCGGCGGAATAAGAGTCAAAAGACCGAAGTCACCTTTTGAGGTTGATTCACTAAAGAACGAAGCCGTTGGCTTAACTGAATCAATGGGTTTCCAGCGAAGCACGAAGTCCTGGTCTGCTCTTACATCCTGATCCACTAATGAAACAACCTGAGTTCCATCAGGCTTAGCGTTAACCGTCACATTGTGATGAAGGCTTTCAAGCTCAGAAAGCTGGAACCCAGGCTTTAGCACTACCTCAATACTGGTTGAGTTGTCGGGAGTGTTGTCAGCTTCTTCCAGAGGAATTTCCTGCGGACGTTCATTTGGCAAAAGTGACCATCCATCATTCAATTGGACGGTAGAGGTCACTTCAAACTTAGCAGGAGTGTTTACTGTATAACGAGGAGTAATGGTGAGTGGAAAACGGATGGAGAACTCGCCATCACGCCATTCGATACTCTGTTGATACTCCAGTGTAATGGTCACATGGCCATTAGGTGGAATGTTAGCTACAGACGTACTGAATATATTGGTTCTATCCTGTTCAACTAGCGCAGCCTGTTTACCCTCGCTTTTCGCCTTCTCATAGGTGGCTTTAGCCTCTTCCCGCTCTTTAATTTGACCTTCGATGACACGGTCCCCCACCGTCATCTTCATTTGGTCTACCGCAGCATCGTGCGGCAACGGGAAGAGGTAAAGCGCTTCCATCCAGGAGGCAGCTGGATTCTTAAAGTGTTGGACGATCGTTGTTCGAGCGATCTGACCAGTCACCTCTGAATGAATTTCGGAGTTAAGAAGCGGTATATCCTCTAGCTCTCCTTGTTCATTTCTCGAGATTAAAGTCCCGCGTGTGATATCTTTGAGTGATACAGGCTCAGCAGATGCAAACGCCTGAAATGAATAAACCAACGCCATAATTGCGAACATTCGTGGTTTAGTGATCCTGTTAATTAGTGAACTCATTTCACTCTCCTCAGCTTTTGTTAAGTGAGGTTAGGATCTACTACTCATATGTGTGCAGTTTGAAGTGAATGTGAAGTTTCAAACTTTTTTAGGTTTTTTTTAGGGGATTTAACTTGCCCGTTTTACTTGTTGAAGATGAACCAGCCATTGCGGAAACGGTTGTCTATTCGCTTCAGTCGGAAAACATCGAATGCGAATGGGTATCGACAGGGCAAGCGGCATTGGAGTCAATCCAAAAACAAACTCCTGCTCTTATTTTGCTCGATATTGGCTTACCCGATCGAAATGGGTTTGATCTGTTTAGAGGCATTAGAGAGATCGCAAATACATCTATTGTTTTTCTAACTTCACGACATTCAGATATTGATCAAGTTCTTGGTCTTGAACTTGGCGCTGATGACTACATCACAAAGCCATTTAGCCCGAGAGTGCTCTCTGCAAAAGTAAGGGCCCTACTAAGAAGAGTTGAACAGACTGAGAATACCCCACCAAAAACATCTGAGTTTTTTACTCATGATAAGGATGCGTCTCGAATCAGAGTGAAGGGACAAACCTTGGATTTAAGCCGATACGAATACGGTGTTCTTGCACTCTTAATGAGCCATCCTGAACGCATTTACTCTAGAGAACAATTAATGGATATCGTTTGGCAGCGACCTGAAGAGAGCTTCGACCGAACGATCGACACCCATATCAAAACCATTCGCCAAAAGATCAAGCAGATCGATAGTTCACTCAACCCAATCAAGACGAGACGGGGTTTGGGATACTGCTTTGAGGTTCCGAAACAATGAAAATACGCACTCGTTTACTTGCCGTTTTTGTAGCCTTTATATTTACGTCATTACTCGGTTACGTCTATCTCATTGAGGGTGAAATCAGACCTAGGTATCTCGAAGCAACTGAGGAGGCGCTAGTCGACTTTTCAGAAATGTTTGCTGCAGTTATCAGTGAAAGTGCAGTAACAACCGATGATAAAGGCAATATAGTAATTGATCCTCAGATGATAGAAAGAGCCTTCAATGCACTTCCAAACCGCAAGCTTGATGCGCTGATCTATGACTTAGAAAAGACCCAAGTCGATACACGGGTATATGTCACCGATGTAAAAGGCACGGTGATATTTGATTCCGATAACAGTCGAGACGTTGGTGAAGACTACTCGCAATGGCGGGACGTCAACAGAACCCTCAATGGGGAATATGGCGCAAGGGCCACTTGGGGTGATCCCATTTATCCTGATGGAGATACGCTTTTCATTGCCCGTCCTATTCTTTCAAAAGGCGATATCATCGGAGTTATCTCTATCGGCAAGCCAACGCGTAATGTCGATCAGTTCATTGATAACCTGAGTCAAAACCTCTGGTTTACAGGTATTGCTCTCGCAATCTTTCTCGCATACATCGGCTTCACATTAAATCTATGGATCACTAGGCCACTTGATGAAATTCAACAATATGCGCTAGCAGTTAGTAGAGGTGAAAAAGCAGCTCCGCCACAAACAGGTGATAATGAAGTTGGGGATGTAGCTAAGTCACTTGAATCAATGCGCTCTGCTTTAGATGGTAAGACTTATATTGAGGAGTACGTTCAAACTCTTACCCATGAGATCAAAGCACCAGTGGCAGGAATACGTGGTGCATCAGAGTTACTTAAAGAAGATCTCCCGCAAGAAACACGTGATCGTTTTCTAGATAACATTGTTAGTCAAACAGAACGTATCCAAGGGCTGATAGAGCGTCTGCTAGATCTAGCGGAACTTGAAAATGCAAACACGCTTAAAACGATCGAAAAGATTGATCTCAACAAGTTAACTGCTAACGTTTCTGACAGTCTATCAACCTACGCCAAAACTCACGAAGTATCGATTGCGACCAGTGAATGCAATCTATCTATTAAGGGCGACCCTTTCCTCTTAGAGCAGGCCCTTAGCAACCTAGTAAAGAATGCGATTGAGCACGCTGACTCAGGTACTGAAGTTCAGATCTCAGCGTCTAAGCATGACAATGAGACAGATATCTCAGTTTCAAACATAGGACCTGCCATTCCCGATTTTGCACTGCCCAAAATATTTGATCGATTCTACTCACTCCCCAACAAGGAAGGTCAAAAAGGTACAGGTATTGGGCTTAGCTTTGTTAAAGAGATAGTCGAGCTTCACGAGGGCAAAATTGCCGTTGACTCCAATACTGAAAGCACTACATTCACGATGATTATTTAGGATTTTTTATGTCTAAACACACTGCACTTGCATATCTTCTAGTTGAGACAGCCCGTCAAAGTTTTCGACTAAATGCTGGTCATAAACTCTTAGTACCTGAGTGGGATGATGTTTGCTCAAACTCAGACATACAGGAGATGATCAATCACTCCATCAGAAAGCCAACAGCTCTATTCCAAAGCAAGAAAGCCAATGACCCAACACCTGATGATTACGAAGCACTGAGAAACGAAATCAGACCAAACCTTGCTCGTTTTGAACGACGAAATGAGATACGAGCCCTATTTCACGAGTATGAAGCTGAGACACTCATGTATCCCGGCGACTGGGAAATCATGTCTGAAGGATTTGAGGAGCTTGTAATAGAACGCTTAGAGGCAGACTTTGATGAACATGGTTATTAGATTAGTAGTCTAAGAGCCGTATTTAGTCATTAAAATAACGCTTTTTAATGTGGTTGTTATAATAAGGCATACCTCAAATTGTGTAGTTGCATTGAAGTTGGCTAAAAGCGCTCATGTTTATGCAGACTTAAGATTACCTATTTATCTGTATGCTCGTGTACGTCAAAACACGTTCTGTGTAGAGGCTTGTATGTAAAGGTTCTTGGATGGGGACGTGAGAACTAGGTGTATGGTCGTGTAGGTAATTCAGGAGGACTAGTTTAGTGTATGTACCAGTAACAATGAGGGGCTGTTACCGGCACATAGCAGTCGTTTACAGCTGCGAATTAAATCAGAATCTAGCCAATTAAAACATTGGCAAGCCCCGAATCGCCTTAGATGCTTGAAAGTTGATCAAGTAACACCTTATATGATTCGTTTTCAGTTTTCTGAGTAGCAGTATCTTTCTGCATTACTTCTATAAATTTTAAATACGATTCATAGGTTTCAAATCTTTCGAAAAATGTCTGTATCAGTTCAAAGCAGTCATTTTCAATTTCATAAATATCGGAGAGCCATTTGAATAGTTTCGCCAGTTTCTGATCTTCTATCTCTTTGTACCGCCTGAAAATATTTTCATCTAGTCCTCGTTCCATCACGGCTTCCAGATAATCTTTTCTCAGGAGGCTATAATCATAAAACCTGATAGGCATTTCGTCGATCAACCCTCTATAAAGCCTGTCGGTCAGAAGATATTCAAAGGTTTTCCTTTTAGGATTAACCAGATACTCAACATGTGATGCTCCATAATTCTCGTATCGATCAAATACATAGCTGATCTCATCAGCAGCCGAATTGAACGCTACAGGCTTACACCACTGATCATCAGTAGAAAGATTTTCCCAGTCGGCAAAACTTATCAGCATTGATTTACCTTCTGTAATAGTAGAATTGATCTCCGACATTCTTTTCCCTCTGAGGAATACATCCGCATAGTAAAATAAAGATATTAAAGGTTTTTTCTAGTAACTGTATTATTTGCTGCGCACTTATATACGAAGTACGTCAGGTGCAACCCATTTGAATTGTCAGTGGCAGTGACCTCTCCCCCAAAAACTAGACCATGACCTCGATGAGATTTCCATTTAACCTAAAGGGATGGAGATCTCGATATGAAGAAGCGTTACACCGAAGAACAGATCATTAAGGCGATCAAAGAGCATGA